>JAGPKI010000131.1 GCA_018054005.1 Caldisericia bacterium | reverse complement strand
CGTTGCAGGATGTATTTATAGGCGCAAAGATTGAGGGTAAGGGCGGTTTTGTTAATTTGATGAAGATAAAATCAAATTATTACTGCAAAATTGAACAACTCCTTAAAGAAGATATCGAAAAAGCACTTGAAAAATATCCTTCTTTTAGAGATGAGCTTTTTGACAAGCTCTACTCCTTTTTCAGCCGCTATTTTACAGAGAGTGGCTCAATTTATTTTAATTCAACGCCATTTCACAACAATATCTACGAAAAGGTCTATACCGATGAAAAGGATGTCATCCTCTTTTGGAAAACGCAGATGCTCTACTATGTCAAAACCGACCGGATTTTCAGAACTTTGCCAATGAAATTTCCCTTAATGAAAAAAAGAGGATACAATGGCTAATCAAAAAGTAAGTTTCAAAACTGAAAGAGAACTCCAGGAGGCAATATTGCAAGAAAAAGCAATAGGAACTCCTGATTTGAAAATTGGTCAAAAGTATGGAGTTACTTTTAGATATATTGAACGTCTCATTACTCGCTCTCAGGGGCTTAATGTTAGCGCATTAAAAGTTTCAAAGAAAATAAAAACACTTCATCCCAAAGATTTTAAAGAAGAACAAACCACTGTCTGGAGTTTTAAACAAAGAGGCAATTGGGCAACCCATAGTGGAGAATATAGAGGTAATTGGTCCCCTTATATACCCAGAAATGTTATTCTCAAATACTCAAAACCAGGTGAAATGGTTTTGGATTATTTCTGTGGAGCAGGAACAACTGCTGTTGAATGCAAGCTTTTAGGAAGAAGATGCATAGCTTTAGATATAAATGATAAAGCTATTGAATTGGCAAAGAAGAATGTAGATTTTGATATATCCTCACAACAACTTACTCTTTTTATGGACGAGGAAAAAGCTTCTCAAATATATGAACCTGAATTGTTAGTAGGTGATGCCAGAGATTTATCTTTCCAGCAAGATAATTCTGTAGATTTAATCTGTGCTCATCCTCCCTATGCAACAATACTTCATTATACAGATAGTAAAGAAGGTGATTTGTCATTTTTTGATATTGAGGATTTCTTAAAAGAAATGACTAAGGTTGCCAAAGAGAGCTTTAGAGTGCTGAAATCTGGTAGACAATGTGCCATCTTGATAGGAGATACCCGCAGAAAGAAACATGTGATTCCATTAGGGTTTAAACTCATAAATGTTTATTTAGATGCTGGATTTAAATTAAAAGAGCTTGTTATCAAACGGCAACATAACTGTAAGACTACAGGATTTTGGTATAGCAATAGTATAAAGTATAATTTTTTCCTTTTAGCCCATGAATATTTGCTAATTTTTGAAAAAACCGATCCCTTTGTTCCTTTAAGTGTGACAGAAAGAGAAGCAGATTATGGTTTGGTTGTTCCTACTATGGAGAATCCAGTACTAAAAGAAAAATTAGATGAATTTGAGACTACAACAGTATGGATATTGCCAGAGAAGAATTCTGAAGAATACTTAAACAAAAATGTAATTTATAGATATTCAAACGGGAAAGACTATTCAATTATAACTTTTCTTTCTCATTCCAGGAATGAAGTAGATTTTACTGGAAGAAATATACAAAAAGATAGGGAGTTACTATTTATTAAGTCCCCATTTTTGAATAATATCCCTTCTCGCTCAAATATTGAATTTTATTTAAAAGAAACAAAAGAAATTGTAAAGCAGGAGTTACCCAACATAAGCGAACGTGGATTTTTGGTAATCCAAACTCAAGATGTAAGAATAGATGGATATGTAGAGCCTCTTGCTAAAAGATTGGTAGATATGTTGATACTCGATAATTTATGGCTCAGGGAAATTGTAATTGTTACTCAAGAGAGACAAAATCCTTACATTGATAAGTCAGAGGGGCACTTAAATATAACACACCAATATCTGCTTGTTTATGAAAAAACAAAAAGGGACAAATATGTCTAATTTCCTCAATTTCCTCGAAAGAGTTGCACAGCATTGCAGTATTAAGTTCGATGCGGCGATGTTTAGAGGTGAAGATGAATACGAATTAGCTGCCAATGTATTGAACGAGATTAACAGATTTCTTTACCAGAAAAAGGCAACTTTACCTTCTGAGTATATTTCTGAGTTTCACAAATATTGGGAGGAAAATCATGAGAAGGTATTGCATCCAAAGGTCAATCCAAATGGAGAGTGTTTGGCAGTAGCCAAAGTATTAGAAAAAATCTACGAGAGTAACATTATTAAAGTTCAATTGGATACCCTTGATTTAACCAAGGAGGAAATAGCCAATGTAAGATTTTTTACTGCAATTCAAGATTTCAATATCGATGTTCACGCGAGAAGTAACCCTTTTGAATTTTATAAAAGGCATCCCGATTGTTTTAAGCCCAAGAAAGTAAAGGATAATGATTTGTTGGTGGATGAGCTTCTTAATTTTCTTGGCGCACAGTCTCAGCGGGATAAACGGAAGCCATGGATGCTAAATTCTGCAAAATTGCTGGTAGAAAAGTACGACTCCTCAGCATACAAAATAAATGAGGCTCACAAAGGAGATGTAGTTGAAATTGTTGAGGTGCTAACAGCTGAAGAGCGATATGGATTTTCTATTAAGAAGGCTCATATGTTCCTAAGAGACATGGCTGATTTAGGAGTATGGCAATACAAAAGGAACATAGAGAAATTGGATGTTATGAGTGACAAGAATACTATGAGAGTGGCTTTGAGAACAGGCATTCTCCAATTTCGTATACCTTTACTTGCCAGTTTCTTAGATGTCTTTTGTTATCAGTACTCCATGGTGGACAGATTAAACCGCGAAGCATGGAGAAAAGTATGGGAAGAATGGGGCAAAGTATCTAATAATCATAGACCTCCAACACCAGCATCAATGGATTACCTAATCTTTAGAATTGGCAAGATAGCCTGTCGACCCCATAAACGCTTTTGTCCACCTGAAAAAGATGTTAGTGAGAAAAAATTAGAAAGCCTACTCCCACAGGACAGGCTGATTTTTAGAGGTAACAGATACTGTATCTTTAGTGATGTTTGCCAGTTAGAGAGAAAAATATTAAACGCCCCTAATAGCATCTCAATTGAGGGGAGAACAGGATGGAAAAGTGGAAAGACAAATGAAGGTGGTGGAGGTGGAATTTCATCTTGAGGATAAGCAAGCCACTTCATATAACACAGCATAAAAAGACGAATAGATGATCAAAGCATTGGAAATTGATTATGAGAAAGAAAAGGTCAAAGTTGATTTAACAAAACTTTACCCAAACATAGACATTGCCGAAACCCTGTCTAACCTGACAGGTAAATGGATTAAAAAAATAAGCGATGGTGAAGTGGAATTTGAAGACGGAACAAAAATTAACACAAAAGATTTGGATTATAAACTCATTAAGCCGTTGATTTGGTGGTGAATATGTCAAAGCTATATCTTCAAAATATCGTAGATAATATTTCTTTTGAAAACCTGCCCGTTATGTGGCAAGGATTTGATCTTACCCAGTTTTCAAAGGACAAAATACTTTTTAATTTTCAAAATTAAGGACTTCAAAATGCACTGAAAGGTTTATGGTTTTATTTCAAAGAAAAAAAGAAAACAAAATTGTTAAAGCATAATATTCAAATTTGTTTCTAAAACTTTTAAAAACTTATTGATAAAAACACCTTTTATGCTTATTTTAAGACTAATTTCTGGCTCCCCGGGAGGGACTTGAACCCCCAACCTACTGGTTAACAGCCAGCCGCTCTGCCGATTGAGCTACCGGGGAATATATAATTCCCTAAAATTTATATTAACATATTATACTATACTCTTTAATTGTCAATATTAATGTTAAAATATATTAAAATAACATATAAAG
>JAGPKI010000130.1 GCA_018054005.1 Caldisericia bacterium | reverse complement strand
AATTCCAATATAGAAAGAATTAAACATAACAGAGATATTAGTAATGGAATACAAAGAAAGAATAATGCAAGTTTTTTATTCTTATTCATTTTTATAATATATATTATAGTATGTATCTATACAAGAAAGTGCCTATATTTAAAGTCTCTTATCCCTTCAATTATCATACTCCACTATTACATCAGCAGTATTCTTAATTAATAAATCTTTTATTTTTAATAGGGATATAACATATGCCTTAGTGAATTCTTTTAAGGATTTTTATATTTATTTCAATAGAGATATTTAGTAGCTAAAAGAAAGTCAGGGATTATTTACTGGATGTTTTTTGTACATATTTTCATCTTTTATTAAATATTGTTAAAGACTGACTTAATATATTATTAGATAACTATTCACTATTGATTTTTGAAGTATCTTCTTTGAATCAATTTAAATTGATAAATATATGGTCAACAATTGATTTAAAATTTTTAGTATCAAATACATGTCTAGAAAATTCAAGGACATTGGGAGCATTCTTTAAGAGTTTCATAATCAAATTTTTCTGTTCTCTCTCAATACCAAGTCCTTTCTTTAAACAGGTATGACAAACAGGACACAATTTCACTAAATTGTTTTCATCATCTAACTCTTTATTCTGACCTAAAGATATTACATGATGTATTTCTAAATATGGTTTCCCAGTTCTTTTATGTGTAAAGGTTCTGGACTCTATATTATATTGATCTTTGCAACAAACACATTCATCGGGAGTATTATGTCTAATTAATTCTGCCAATAAGATACTTCTTATTGAACCAGACTTTTTTTCAAAGCCTAAGTCATTTCTCATTTCTTTAATTTCTTGTTCGCTAATCTTTTTACCATAAATATTTGTGGAGTAATAGTTTAATCTTTCATCTAATATATTAGATTTTGTCCTAATTTGATTGCTATTATCTTCAATATTAAAATAAGTAACACCATCTAAATTTGAATAATCTAATAAATTATAGGCATTAGAAAAAATATTTACTTTATATTTATTTATCATCCCAATTTCTTTCATATACCAATAGGCACCTATTCTTAACTGTGTATTTCTTTTGTTAATACCACTATAAAAATCTCTCTGAAGTTCCCTAAAATTAATATTCATTTCATAATGTGGCAAATTGAAATAATCAACCAACAATCTTGCTCTTTTCATCTCAAACAGAGAATTGTAAAAGTAATCCTGAGCAATTAAACGCATTGTTGTATCAATACTACCCCTTAGTTCCATAAACCCTCTAATAAAAGCTTTTTTTTCTGAACTAAGTTCTTCTTTAAGCACCCATGGACAATTTCCAAGGATTTTTGAGTAAAGTCGATTATAAAAACTCTCTTCAGATAAATTCAAATCGTTAACTAGAGACAATTCCGCAGAGAACGTGGTGTCAGCAGTATCATTGAGTTTCCAGCGAAAAGGATATGACTCTTTGTTTATCTCTTCTAAATATCGAGCCTTGTATTCTTTGACTGATAAATTTTTTTCATATTTTGAACTCTTAAACTTCGCCTGTGTTATAATCTTCTTA
Source organism: Caldisericia bacterium (assembly GCA_018054005.1). Classification (GTDB taxonomy): domain Bacteria; phylum Caldisericota; class Caldisericia; order UBA6126; family JAGPKI01; genus JAGPKI01. Next base: position 2,313 of record JAGPKI010000130.1, on the reverse strand, counting down.
GACTGATTATTCAAAATATACCTACTGAAGAAAGCCCCTAACACAAAGGGTGGAACATTCTCCTTAAGAAAAAAACTGACTTCTTTATCCATATTACTATCTCCTAGTATTATTTTAACACATTTTTAATTTTTTGTTGTTAAAATAATTTTATTATGTTAAAGTAATACCTGAGGTACTTAATTTTACTCCCTCAAAAGGAAGAAGAAAGATGAATTTTTATATTTTAGATTTATTTTGTGGAGCTGGAGGCTTCTCAGCAGGGTTAGATCAGCTGAAGAATTTCCAAACTGTTGTTGGTTGCGATTTTAATAAATATGCCATTAAAACTTTTAGACAAAATTTCCCAAAAGCTATTGGAATATATGGTGATATTCTTAACCCTAAAATTAAGAAAAAAATAATTAAAATATCTAAAGAGACTGGTGTTAATATGATTATTGGGGGACCTCCTTGTCAAGGCTTTAGTTTAAAGGGAAAGAAACTTGGATTCGGAGATCCACGAAATTTTTTATTTTTAGAATATCTTTCAATAGTAAAGGAAATAAAGCCCGAAGTGTTTATTATTGAAAATGTAAAAAATATCTTGTATGCAGAAAATGGGTATTTTAAAGATCAAATTGTCAAAAACTTCTCATCACTAGGATACATTATTAATTATGGAGTTCTTAATGCAAAGGATTTTGGGGTACCCCAAAATAGAGAAAGAGCTATCATTATTGGTTCTCTATCAAAGAGCATTAATCTCCCTATATCTAAACAACAACATATTGTTACCGTTAGAGATGCAATCTCAGATTTAGCTTATTTATTCTCTGGAGAAGGAGAATTTGAAAGTGAATATAAGAACAAACCAAATTCTAAATATCAACAGAAACTTCGGGGGAAGAAATTATATAACCACATTGCAACACAACACTCATCTCTGACAATAAAAAAACTCTCATTAATTCCTCCCGAAGGAGATAAGACCTCTCTCCCAAAGAAATACCATGGAAAACAAAAGTTTTCTACAACTTGGTCAAGATTACAATGGGATCACATTAGCCCAACTATTGATACACGATTTGATACACCCTCTAACGGAAGAAATTCTCATCCAGAATTAAACAGAGCTATAACTGCAAGAGAAGCTGCAAGAATACAAAGTTTTAGAGATGATTTTATCTTCTATGGTAGTAAAAGTGCTATCGGTAAACAAATTGGAAACGCCGTTCCTCCACTTCTTGCAAAAGCAATTGGAGAAGCTATTTACGATTCATATTCACAGACAAAAATTATTGATGACAACTATAGCTTGTTTCTAGGAAATGCATATACAATTATTGAAGAATTAAAGAAAAACAAAATTACAGTCAACCACATTATTACAGATCCCCCATACAATATTTCAAAGGAAAACAATTTTTATACATTAAAAAGTCCACGTAAAGGAATTGATTTCGGTCAATGGGATAAGAATTTTGATTTATACTCCTGGATTCATGGCTATACTTCTATTCTAAACAAAAATGGCTCTGTAATAATATTTTGTTCTTATAGATATATAAGCCATATAATTGAGGAGCTTGAGAAGAATAATTTATTGGTAAAAGATATTCTCATCTGGAGAAAAAAGAATCCGATGCCAAGAAATATTGAAAGACGGTATATTCAAGATATGGAATTCGCAATCTGGGCAATAAAAAGAGGGGCAAAGTGGACATTTAACAAACCCCAGGATATCCCCTATCTACGTTCAGTTTATGAGACCTCGACGGTTTCGGGAAAAGAAAAAACTGGCCATCCAACACAAAAAAGCTTGAAGTTAATGGAAGCTATAATTCAAATTCATACTAATCCTGGAGACATTGTGATAGATCCATTCATGGGTTCTGGAACTACAGGAGTAGCATGTCTAAAAAACAATAGGAAGTTTATAGGTATAGAACTGTCAAAAGAATATTTTGACATTGCAGTTGAAAGAATTCAAAACTCGCAAAGAACTCTCTTTAGATAATATTAATTGTGAATTAAAGTTTGAGATTTTACAGAATATCTTTGTTTAAATCCAACGAGATGCTAGACTCTCTTTCTCTCACACTCTTCATCATCTCTTCTAAATTATTCTCTACTTTTATTAATCTTTTCTAAAATTTTATACTCTACTTAAATATAACATCATCAAACCGACAGAAATCACTACCTAAATCTATACTCTGTGCCTTTAAATCATACCACTTAATATTCTTAATACCCTCTATCATTTCAAATACTTCATTTTTTATCTATTATCTCCTTTAATCTCATTGCATGTAATGCAGACATTGTAAA
>JAGPKI010000020.1:12104-17223 GCA_018054005.1 Caldisericia bacterium | reverse complement strand
TTTCAGCACCAGGTACAACCATAAATTCAGCTTATCCAGGCGGTAAATATGTAGATTATCAAGGCACTTCTATGGCAACACCAGCAGTAACTGGAGTTGTTGCCCTTTTAAAGCAAAAACATCCAGAATTGGATCCTAATGAAGTAAAGGCAGTCTTAATGAATACTTCTGACATATTAAAAAATGGATTAAATGGGGAAATATTTTCATATTTTTATCAGGGCGCTGGACAAGTTAATGCTTTGAAAGCTATTCAAGCTCCATTAATTGCATATCCTCCATCTATTATGAGGTCAACTGAACAGATTGATAATAGTATTTCTGTGAATTTAAAAAATATTACAGACAAAGTTGTATCTGTTGGAATTAAAGCAGAGATTTTCAATTTACCAACCGCAAATATGCCTCTTACTGTTGAAATTGATAAAAATAATACTGATATCCAACCAACTTTGACTGAATCCTTTAATATAAAGTTTAAAGTTAATGAAGATTATTTTGATAAAAGAAAATATGAAGGAGCAATTTGGATAAATATTAAAAATTGGAAAACTTTAAATGTCGCTACTGAAAAGCTACACATACCATTTATTATATATAATGGGAAAATTACGACAATAGATGAGCCCGTAACAAATTTAAATATCTCTAAAAATACATTGAGTATGGATGAAGAAGACAATGTTTTTATCAGTTTTACAATAAATTCAGGAAGCTATTTAAAAATTTCAACGCCATCTGAAGATACTGTAAGTTATTTAAACTATGCGAGCACATTAACTATGTATGTTGAAGACGAATATGGTAATAAGTGGGGAGATATTTATTTTGCTGAAAATATTCCAGTTGGAACATATACTTTCTATTGGGATGGGAAAAACCTTGATGGTGAGGATTTTCTTCCGAACGGTAATTTTCTACTGAAAATTGAAATAAGTGGTTCAGAAATTACTGTAGATAATCAAGGTCAAGTTGTTGATAGAAAAAACCCCGTTACTGAGTCATTAAAATTGCCTGTTAAAATTACAGATTCTTCTGTTCTTGAACCACCATTGCTTTTAATTGGAGTTCAAAATAAAGCTAAAGTAGACGAAATTTTTGCTGTTAACGTTATTTTTGCTGATTGTAAAAATATAGAAGAAGTTTATATAGAGTTATCATTTTCTAAAAGCAGGCTTAAAGTATTAGATGTTTTTCCAGGAGATTTTTCTGATGAAGAAAGTTTCAAAACTAAGATTGAGAGCGGTACTCTAAAAATTGAATCAAGAAGAAATCCTGTTGTTACAACAAAAAGAAGTAAAGTTGCCACTATTAGGTTTTCTGCTCAAAGAAAGGGTTATCCTGATTTGATCGTTTCATCCTATAAATTGATTGATGTAGAAGAAAATGAAAGAAGAGCGTTTTTACGAATACCTCGCCTTGATATTTTATCTGAAGAATTTTATTTAGGAGATTTTAATGAAGATAAACTAGTTAATAATTTGGATTTTGATTTATTAGCTGGTCATTATTATTTTACTTATGAAGATCCCGATTGGGATGAGAAATTTGATCTAAATAATGATTTGGTTATAGATATAGATGATGTTATAATATTTTCAAAGTTTTATGAAATTTAATTTTGGAGGTGTGATATGAAATTAAAACGTTTTATTTCTTTATTAGTTTTATCTATGTTTTTTAGTTCATTTTTTACATTTACTTCATTTGTTTTCTCAGAGGAAACAAATCCTTTAAATATAGAGAAAATCATAGGAGTTCCTGAAAACAAAGGTGTCTTTAGAATGGCTACGCAGGACGGCTCGCAATTTTTCCCTATGTATCAACAAGGTTTAGTATTAGATTCTAAAGGTAACATTTATATTGGAGATAGTGGTGAGTCTCAAATTGAAGTATTTGACTCAGGATTCAAATCAATAAGAAATTTTGGAGAAATAGGCACAGGGAATGGTAAATTCCAATATTTAACAGCAATGTGTATAGATGAAAATGATAACATTTATACTGTAGATAGTTACAATGCATACATACAAATATTTAGTAGTGATGGTAAAGTGATAAAGAAATTTGGAGAAAAAGGAGAAGATGATAACAAACTTCTTAACCCATCAGGAATTGCCATATTGAAGAGCGGAGATCTTGTAATAACAGATTATGCAAGTGGAGTTAAGGTTTTTTCAAAGAGTGGTGAGTTTAAGCAATTATTTACAGATGACTCTCGTATTTATAATCCAACAGGAGTTACTGTTGATAATGATGGATATGTCTATATAACAATCACTGATTATCAAAGTGGATCTTCAATACTTAAGTATTCACCGGAAGGAGAATTTATTGTTACAGCGGTTTCTGCGGGTGCATCAGAGAATAAACTCGCTGGGTTTGCTACATCAGTGTGTATAGATGGAAACTATTTATATGTTACTTCTATGGGTAGTAATAATGTATTTGCACAGAAATTTGAAATTGAAAAAGATCCAAAAGCACCTCTAAAATTTATAGAGATTATTTCGAGCTATCCAAAGAGTAATGTAATTGGTGAAACAGATATTGCTCTTCCCACTTCAATATTTGCTAAAGATGGTTTAGTATACATTCTTGATGGGTTAATAAACAGGTTAATTATTCTTGATGAGGCAAAAAATCTTAAAGGATCAATACAATCACCAGTTTTACTTTATGGTTATCTTTATGGAAATCAAAAGAAGCCCAAGGGCTATATGTCAAACCCTCAAGGGGTACGTGTGGATAGTGAAGGCAGGATATTCGTTGGAGACAGCAATTATCATGATGTAGTTGTTTTTGATTCAGAGGGAGAGGAAATCAATAGATTTGGAAAATTTATTACTCAAAGAGGTATAGTACCTGGTGAACTATATAATCCGACTGATATTATTGTTGATCCAGATGGTTATGTTTATGTAAGTGACGTTGCTACAAGCGTAGTACAGGTGTTTGATCCGGATTTTGAACCAGTGATGGCTATCGAGGAAGGATTTAACAATCCTCAAGGATTAGCTTTTGATTCAGAAGGAAACCTTTTAGTTATAAGTTCAAGATCCTCAATTGTTTCAAGGATCGATATAAGCGATGTTATTGATGAAGAGGCCAGTGAAATTGATTCTTACCCACTCGAGGGAGAATGGCCAGTTGGAATCTCAGTTGATAAAGATGATAATATGTATATTGCAATGACTGGTTCAGACGAAGTTCATATTCTCGATTATGAAGGAGAATTAATTAATAGAATCGGGAGTAGAGGTGTTGAACCTGGTAATTTTGCAGTCCCACAGGGTGTATGTGTTGATGGTGAAGGTAATTTCTATGTTGCAGAAACAGAAAATGGTAGAATTCAGAAGTTTGACCAAGAGGGCGAGCTAATATGGTGTTCTGAGCTTAATTGGCCAGGGCTTACGCTTATTGTTCAAGATTCAGATGGAAAATTATATGTTACTGACTGCCTACATAGTACTGTGCTTGTAATTTCAGATGAAACTGCTTCTCCTCCAACTCCACCAGGTCCAGTTCAGACAGAAGCATCATTTAAACTTGAAATAGCTACAGAAGAATTAATTGAAGGTGATAATATTATTGTAAGATTAATTGGTGATAAATTAGAGAATATTGGTTCAATTTTAGCTGGAATTAAATATCCAGAAAATCTTATTGAATTTAAGAACGGCGAGCCAGGTGAATTACTTACTGGTAAAATTAAATTTAATTGCAGTAAACCTCAAGCAGTAGAAGGATTAGTTACAATTTCTTGTGAAACAGAAAATAAAGCTGGACTAAGTGGAAATGGAGTTATTTATGAGTTAGAATTTACAAATAAGACTTCTGGAGATGGAGCTTTAGAAATCGATAAACTGATTCTTAAAGATCCAAAAGGAAGAGAATTACTTCCTGGAAAGATCGAAAAATCAATTTCTTTTACAATTAAACCCAAAGATGTTACACCTCCAATTTTAGAGATTGAAGAAATACCAGCTGTTTCTTACGAAGAAAAGTTAACAATAAAAGGTAAAACCGAACCAGGAGCAGTATTAACTATAAACGAAAAAGAAGTTCCAGTTAACGAAGATGGCAGTTTCTCTGTTGAAATTGTCCTAACTATGGGAGAGAATAAAATAGAAATAATAGCAAAAGATGCTGCTGGAAATGAGTCAAAAATCGAAAAAATAGTTACTTTAAAAGAAAGGGTAATAATAAAACTACAGGTTGGCAGCAAAGTCATACTTATTAATAATAAAGCGGGAAGTTTAGATGCTCCACCTTTTATTGATAAAAATTCTGGTAGAACTTTAGTTCCTATAAGACCAGTCGTAGAAGCAATAGATGGTAATATTGATTGGAATAATGATGAAAGAAAAGTAACTATTACTAAAGATAATATAAAAATAGAACTATGGATAGGTAAAATAACTGCTTTAGTAAATGGTAAAGAAGTAAAAATAGATCCAGACAAACCAGTTGCTCCTGTAATTGTTTCTGGAAGAACATTTTTACCATTACGATTCGTTACTGAAAATCTTGGTTTTAAGGTAGATTGGGATGCTGCTACCCAGACTATTACTTTGACTTACCCTAATCCTGATAAATAGATCAATATCAATTTAGGTTTATTTAAGCTTCTAAATTCTAAAGAACCCCTATGTTTTCAATAACATAGGGGTTCTTTTTTTTTGCTTTTACACAATTAGTAATAAGTCAAGGTATTCTCAATCATTTTACGTGTATTCCAAACAAAGCATGTAGTAGTCTCTTACTGGTTAAAGTCCAGTATATGTAAGGTTTAGCAAACAGTCTATCACTTATGTTGCAATTTATCCGGAATCCAAGGTATATTCCTCTTTTTTAAAATAAAAAAATAAACACTGAATCCCCAATCAAGTTGGGGATGACAGTGGGTGTGCTTTCGAGGATGACAGTTCCTGTGGATTCCCGATTGAAGATTTCGGGAATGACATTTACCTCTCTATCATTCTTTACTTGATACAGAAACACTTTTTGTCATTCCCGCGAAAGCGGGAATCCAGTATTAAAAGAGTCTGGATCCCCAATCAAGTTGGGGATGACAAGTTACTTGATCCTCGATAGAAGATTTCAAAGATGACATAAT
>JAGPKI010000020.1:0-12004 GCA_018054005.1 Caldisericia bacterium | reverse complement strand
TATTTTATTTGTATTTTATTTGTCATTTTGAAAGTGCAGTATAAAGAGAGGTTCCATCAGTTGCAAAATACAAATACGCTCCCTCAAGAAGACAGAGGTGGCTTGAAATCCTTCGGATATCTTAATGCCGCTCCTCCAGGAAGAAAATGTTTAAGTATTAGAACCTTCGTTGATGGAAAGATTGCGCTTAAGGATAACGGATTCAATGGACTGGTTTTTATCAAAGCGAAAAGATTAATCAACATAGAATTTAATTTATGGAATTTCATAGGTTATTGTTATAGTTTGAGTTTTTTCATCCCATGCAACTTCTGCACCTAAGTTTTCAGAAACAAATCTCAAAGGAACAACCGTCCTTCCATTAACTATCCTTGGAGGAGGGTCAACTTCCACTGGATTCCCATTAACTCTTGCCATCTTCATGTCTATCCAGAGCTCTATAACTCTGCCTTCTAACTTGTATGTCACTTTTCTTTCAGTTGGATCCCACAACACTTCTGCTAATAATGCTTCACCAATAAACCTTAGTGGAACCATGGTTCTCCCCGTAGTTTTGTCGATGAATGGTGGAACATCAAGTTTGTGGAGAACATCATTTACATATGCATTCTCATCACCTATCTTAAGTTTTATAACAATTGAAGATTTAATAGGATTAATATATACACTAACAGGAATTCCAAAATCACCACCATTCGAATTTATGTAAATCTCAGATGTGTATGATCTATCATAATCTAAATCATTGGTATCTACGGTAACATTAACATCAATTTCATTGCCAACCCATGACTCAGGCTCTACATTAATCCAATCTGCCTTTGGTGTTATAGTTCCTTTAAGAAGACCTCTTTTTGCATTTCTTAGCTTCATCATTTTTTCTGCAATAGTACCCTTGTTAAGTTTTCCAAAATCAAATGCCATGGGTTCAATTGCAAGACTGGGACAGCAGGGTGCAACCTTCATTATAACTCCTATTTTTGCATTACCTCCGTTGGATTCTATCCTTATAAGACCTTGATATGTTTTATTTACTTCCAAACTTACTGTGGAAACTGTTATCTCTACATCTGTCCTATTTGAACTAAAAGTTTGAGGTTCAATAGAAATCCAGCTATCTTCTGTAGATAAAGCACCTTCAAGCGTTCCTGTACCACTATTTGAAATTGTAATAGTTTTCGATTCTGAGAGATCTTTTGAAATTTCGCCAAAATTTATTTCACTACTTGAGACTACAAGATGAGGGCCAAAACCAAAAATTTGTAAAGATATTTTTACAACTCTACAGTTTCCGCTATCTGCAACAATGCAAGTATCTCCTTTTATGCATATTGCAAATGGTTTAAATAATCTATCTGGCTCAATTGTGTAATCAATCTTTTCTATTGGCTTTACGTAAGTTTTCGGTCCACCATATCCTCCAAACATTGTTTTAAATTCACCATTCTCGGAAAAAACCTGTATTCTATTATTTGCACTATCAGCTACATATATATTTCCACTATCATCAATATCTACGTCTCTTGGCCAGTTAAATTGTCCCTCTTCTGTTCCTAAAGAACCAAAGGATGAAAGAAAATCAAACCCATCAGAGCGCACTTTAAAGATCTGGATTCTATGATTCCCAGAATCTGCAACATAAAGTTTCCCATCCTTTACCTTTATGCCTGTAGGGTATTTAAAATCACCTTCCTTATAACCCTCTTTTCCATACTTAAATCTAAATTTTCCTTCTTTATTAAAGACTTGTATTCTCTGATTTTGTGTATCTGCGACATAAATTTTTCCATCTTCATCTAAGCATACATCCTCAGGTGTTACAAATTGTCCACTTTCTGTTCCTTTCTCTCCAAATTTGAAAATTAATTCACCATTCTCAGAAAAAACCTGTATTCTATTGTTCAAAGAGTCAGCAACAAAAATTTTTCCCTCATTATCAACAGTTATTCTTGAAGGAGCATAAAGCATGCCATCATAAAGCCCCATTTTACTAATCTTCTTTATAGGAATACCACTTGAACCAAATTTTGCGATTACAGATTGAGCTGAGTCAGACACATAAATCTCACTATTAAGTCCTATACCTACTCCTTTTGGAAATATAAGTTGCCCTGGTTCTAAATCTTTTATCCCCCATTCCTTTATAAAGTTAAAGTTTGGGTCAAAAAGCTCAATTCTACTATTACCCGAATCAACTATATAAACCCTTCCAGTAGATGTGCCAACTATACCTTTAGGAGAAAGAAATTCCCCTTTTCCACTTCCCTTTTTCCCAAATTTATCATATCTTTTGTTTTTGTAATCCCAGAAAATCACTATACTCTTTGACTCATCTGTCACAAAAACCTTATCATTGCAAAATGCAACTCTGGATAGACTTGCAGGTTTTAGATCTGGTGGAGGATTTTTAAAAAGTGTATCAATAGCTTTTCCCTCTTTATTTACGATTAAAACTGAATTAGTAGCTTTATCGATTACATAGAAATTTTCTACTCCATCAAAAGTAATATCAACGGGAGTAAATAATTTACCTTCAACTACCATCCACTTTGTAAGAAAATCCAAATCAGCTGTAAAAATATAGATACATCTATTTTTCTCATCAGCTACATAAAGATTCCCGTTTTCATCAAGAGTCATTCCTAAAAGTACTCCAAAATCTACCACACCAGCTTTTGTTATTTTTGTAGTGAAATTTCCATCTTTATCAAAAACTTGTATTCTTCTGTTGTCAATATCAGAAACAAATATTTTCCCCTCCCTTGAGATAGCTATACCTTGTGGTTTCTTGAAATATCCATTACCATCTCCTTCAGCACCAAAACTAAATAAAAATGTTCCTTCCTTATCAAAAACCTTTATGCAGTTATTATCAGTATCAACAACGTATAATCTCCCATCAGTACTCAATGCAAGATCGGAGGGATTATTGAAGTTAAGTTCTCCTCTCCCAGATCCTATAATCTTAACTTTTTCGTCTCCAAGTGTAGGAAATGCTGTAAGTGTAAAAATGGATATTAATGCAATCAGCATTAAATGCCTCTTCATCTTTATCCTCCTAACTTAAACTTTGCAAAGATTTTTGTTTCTTAAAAAATTTATCTTGAAGCTACTAAATATCTATAACCCTTAACAAGGTATTATACTCTAATTTATTATTATTTACACATTTCGATATTCTTTCATTTTCAATAACGATTTTGGAAAGTTTATACATTTGAGCTATAGAAAACAAGGCTTGCTATAATTTAAATTAATATCTATACTCATAAGTAGTAATGAAAAATAGTATAAAAAAGGAGAAAATCAAAAGTGAGTGAAAAAATTCTAATGAAAGGGGCAGAAGCCTTTGCCGAAGCTGCCATAAAAGCTGGTTGCAGACTCTTTTTTGGTTACCCTATAACTCCACAAAATGAAGCTCCTGGATATATGGCTAAAAGGATGCCAGAAGTAGGAGGAGTTTTTCTTCAAGCAGAAAGTGAAGTTGCAGCAATAAATATGCTTTATGGTGCTGCTTCAACGGGTAGTAGAGTTATTACAAGCTCCTCAAGTCCTGGTATAAGCCTCATGCAGGAAGGGTTATCCTATATTGCAGGTGCACAGCTTCCAGTAGTTGTTGTAAACGTTATGAGAGGAGGACCTGGATTGGGTGGTATTGGTCCTTCTCAAGGTGATTATTTCCAGGCAACAAAGGGAGGAGGACACGGAGATTATAGAGTTATTACGCTTGCTCCATTGAGCTTGCAAGAACAAATTGACTTAATTTATGATGCCTTCGATTTAGCGGAGAAATATCGTAATCCTGTTATGATCCTTAGCGATGGTTTACTTGGTCAGATTATGGAAGCAGTTGAGTTTAAAAGAGAAATCAAACCGAATGATATACCCAAAAAAGAATGGGCTGCTACTGGAAAGAAAAACAGAGAGAGAGTTTTAATTAGTTCATTTAATCTTGACCCTGACGGTTTAGAAAGAGACAATAGTGTCTTAAGAAAAAAGTATGAAGAGATTAAGAAGAACGAAGTGAGATACGAAAACTATCAAGTGGATGATGCATCGATCATAATTGTTGCTTATGGAACTGTTGCAAGAATTTGTAAAACTGCTGTAAAAACTATGAGGGAAGATGGTATAAAAGTAGGGCTTTTTAGACCAATCACATTATGGCCATTTCCTGAAAACGAACTTAAAGAACTATCAAAAAGAGAAAATGTTAAACTTTTCTATGACTTTGAGCTTAGCTTTGGACAGATGATAGAAGATTTAAGATTGTCCGTGGGTGAAAGGAAGCCGGTTTATTTCCACGGAAGAACTGGTGGTAATGTTCCTTCTCCTACTGAAGTTATAGAAAAAATTAAAGAGGTAATGTAGGAGGGATAAAAAATGCCTGAAGAAAAAAGACAATTATTTAAACCAACATCCTTACTTAAGCCTATAAGCAGAGGATTTTGTCCTGGTTGTACTCACGGAATAATTCATAGATTAGTATGCGAAACAATTGAAGAAATGAACTTAACTGAAAAAGCAATTATCATAATACCTGTAGGTTGTGCAACTCTTTCTGTCGATTATTTTGATTTCGATTCAATACAATCAGCTCATGGTAGAGCACCAGCTGTTGCAACAGGTGTAAAAAGAGCAAGACCTGATTTGTTCGTTTTTACTTATCAAGGAGATGGTGATCTTGCTTCTATTGGGACAGCCGAGATAGTTCACGCTGCTAATAGAGGTGAAAATATAAGTGTTATATTTGTTAATAATGGTATTTATGGTATGACAGGAGGACAAATGGCTCCAACAACCCTCCTTGGATGGAAAACAGAGACTTCACCTTATGGAAGAGAGCCAAAAAGAGAAGGGTATCCCATAAGAATGAGCGAGATGCTTTCACAACTTAATGGTCCTGCCTACATTGCAAGAACTGCAGTAAATAACCCTAAAAATGTTTTAGCAACTAAGAGAGCTATAAGAAAAGCTTTTACTGCTCAAGAAAAGGGTTTAGGTTTTTCATTAGTTGAAATTTTATCAACCTGTCCTACTAACTGGGGCATGGATGCATTAAGTGCTTTAAAAAGAATAGATGAAGAAGTTATGAAATATTATCCTCTTTCTGAATTTAAAGTAATGGAGGGGTTATAAAATGAGTGAAATAGAACTTATTGCTGCTGGTTTTGGTGGTCAAGGCATAATGGTAATAGGAGAAATAATTGCAGCTTCCGCTGTTCAAGAGAATAAATTTGCAACATTTCTACCCTCATACGGTCCTGCAATGAGGGGAGGAACTGCTAATTGTATTGTTGTTGTGTCTGATAGTGAGATCGGTTCTCCTGTATTATCTGAACATAAAAATGCAATAATTATGAATATACCTTCATTTGAGAAATTTGAGCCAACCTTAATTAAAGGAGGAAATATTTTAGTAAATTCTTCGCTTATAAACAATAAGTCTAAGCGAACAGATATAAATGCATATTATATACCAGCAAACGATATTGCTAACCAAGCAGGTGCAAATGTAGCTGCAAACATTGTAATGCTTGGTAGTTTTTTAAAAGTTACAAATTTTGCTTCATATGATACAGTCTGTAGCATGGTAAAAGAAAGATTCAAAACTAAAGGAGAAAAAATAGTAAATATTAACTTAAAAGCTTTAGAATTAGGTTATAATTATATATGATCCCTGAAATAGATAAATGTGAGCTTTTAAATATTTTTGAAACAATTTTGAACGTAAATTCTCCTTCAGGTAGCGAAGAAGCAATTTCAGATAAAATTATAGATATTGTTAAAGAACTCCAATTAGAAATAATAACCGATGCTTCTATAGACAAAATTAAACCAAATTTAATACTTAAATTACCAGCATATAATAGCAATAATCCTGAATCTATACTTTTCTCAGCACATATGGATACTGTAGAACCAACAGAGGGGATAAAAATAATAAAAGACTCTTCAATTTATAAAACTGATGGTTCTACAATTCTTGGGGCTGATGATAAATCCGGTATTGCAGCCATTTTGGAAGCATTGTTTACATTATCAAGAAATAATATTCCTCATCCAAAAATTGAAGTATGTTTTACCGTAGAAGAAGAAATTGGATTGAAAGGAGCAAAAGCTTTAGATTTTAGTTTAATTGAATCTAAAATAGGTTTTGTTCTTGATTGTGATGGTGATGTTGGAAAAGTTGTTAACGCTGCTCCTTCGCAAATAAATTTTAAAGTAGCTATTCATGGAAAAGCAGCACACGCTGGAGTAGAACCAGAAAAAGGCAAAAATGCAATTCTATTTGCCGGAAAAGCTATTACATCTCTTCCCTTGGGCAGGATCGACCCCCTCACTACTACTAATATAGGAACAATTCATGGTGGCAAAGCAACAAATATTGTTCCAGAAATAGTTGAACTTACTGGCGAAATGAGATCGCATAATGAGAATACTCTAAATTCTCTTTACGAAAAGTTTATGAAAACATTTAAGGATGGAGAGAATGATGGTTACATTGTTGAATTTAGCGCAGAGAAAAACTATTCAAACTTTAGAATAGATGAAAATGATCCATTAATAACCTTACTCAAGGATACTGCTAATGACTTGGATATTCCTTTTAAATGTATGTCAAGTGGTGGTGGATCTGATGCAAATATTTTTAATAAAAACAGTACTATTAAATGTGTTGTTTTATCAACTGGTATGGAGAAAGTCCATACTCATGATGAGTATATAAAAATAGACAATTTAGTTGCATTAACAAATTGGCTAATTCAAATTGCATATAAAAGATCCTAAATGATTTGTAGACTAAGCGAACTATTAATAAGTGCAAAGAAAAATAGTTATGCTGTTGGAGCTTTTAATGTCTACAACTTAGAATATGCAAAAGGAATAATAGAGGGGGGGGAGGAGGAAAACTCTCCCCTAGTCTTACAAATCTCTGAAGGAGTAATATCTTATTTTGGACTTAATAATATTTTAAAGCCGTGTCTATTAATAGCAGAAAAATCAAAAATACCAGTATGTATTCACCTTGACCATGCAAAATCTTTTGAATTAGTAATTAAAGCTATAAATGCAGGGTTTCCCTCTGTTATGTTCGATGGTTCGGTTCTTGCATTTGAAGATAATTTAAAAATAACTAAAAAAATAGTTGAAATAGCTAAAATTTTAAATGTTTCAGTTGAAGCTGAAATCGGAAAAGTTGGCAAAGAAGAGGACGGAGAGGGAAATATAAATGTTGAGTATACTAAGATAGATGAAGCTATTGAATTTTCTAAAGCCTTAAACATAGATGCTTTAGCAGTTTCTATCGGAAGTATTCATGGAGTAACTTCTCCTTATGTAGAGCTTAGCATTGATATATTAAAGGAACTAAACAAAAATATTGATATACCTCTTGTATTGCATGGTTCATCAGGAGTAGTAGATAGTTCTATAAAAGAAGCTATCAAAAATGGTATCACAAAAATAAATGTTGCTACAAGATTAAAAGTAAAAGTATCAGAGAAAATTAATGATTCTATTCTAAATTATGGGGTGAGCAGTATCACTGATGCAAAGAATCTCTCCACAATAATTAAAGATGCTGTTAAAGAAGTTGTAAAAGATAGAATTAGATTATTTGGGAGCAATAATAGAGTTTAAAATTCTTAAGGTAGCTCAAAAATAAACACTTTAGCTTTATCATAATTTATATTTAGAGGAATTAATAATCCATCCTTGGTAATCGTTATTGGATGAAATTGTAAATTTGGAAGGACTATTTCAGATAAAGAATTTTTGATTAGATCTATGACGCCGATCTTGTTTTCTCCTAACCAGTAATAAACCTTATCATTACTAACGTTAATTAAGTCTCCATTATTCCAGTTTTCATCTTCTACGGTAATTTCTTTAATTAATTTTAGTTTGTTCCCTATAATCTTAAGACATGAAATAATGAAGCCTCTTTCACTGGACGAGGAAATTGTATAATAAGCATCATTGCTTTCTATAAAGCTAAAATTAGGGTCATAAGTAGTTATAAACCTACCGTCAGTATTAATAATAACACCTATAATTTTACTCTTCTTAACTGGTATGCGGTCGTAGCCATAACTTTCACTATTTTCTGAATCAATAATTGTTAGTTTTAGGAAAATATTTCCGACTTCAACTACATTTATTAACGGATGCACATCAAGGATAACAAAATTGTTCTTTAAAACATCCGATAAGTCAATTTTTGAAATCAATGTTTTACCTGAATAAATCCATATAATTTGCTTCTCGGTGTCAAGCACATAAATATTTTCATATCCATCTAAGTCAAATTGAAAACCGCATAATGCTTTGTATTGTTTTAACTCAATTGGTCTTAATTCTTTTAAATCTATTTCATCGATATACTTTCCACTTTTAGAAAATTTAACTATTCTTGGACCATAACCATCTGCTAAAAGGATTTCTCCTTCTTTGTTAACTTTTATGTCGGTAGGGATAGCTCCACCTGAAATACCATTTGAAGCACCAGGATCATATTTATCCCCACCAATATTTTCTTTTCCTTTGCCGAAATAAATAGAAAAACTTTCTTTAGAATCTGTTAGATTAAATTTTTGAAATCCTTCATTTTTAATTATGGTTTCATTTTTCTCATCACTAATTTTATTATCAATGATGATTTCCTCGTCAGATATAGCATCAACTTTAGATTCATAAT
This sequence comes from Caldisericia bacterium, assembly GCA_018054005.1. Lineage (GTDB taxonomy): Bacteria > Caldisericota > Caldisericia > UBA6126 > JAGPKI01 > JAGPKI01. The sequence continues at coordinate 3,303 of JAGPKI010000020.1, read as the reverse complement.
CAAAATTTGTTTTTAATTGATGTGTTGCTCCTCCAAATCCAAAAAGAAAAACAACCAAAATCATACATAAACTTAGCGAACTTAACTTTATTGATAAGCTTTTTAATTTAAATTTTATATTAATTTTACTTTTCATAAAATCGTATTATTTCCCATGAATAGAGAGAACGAAATTCTCCTATGGAAGTTTCGATAACTTTAAGAGGTCCATTAGTATTATAACGAAGGCTTGTAAACCATGCGCTGTGAATCATAAATGTTGTATTTGTTGTTGGACCTTTTTTAGAAATTATACCAAAATGAACTATTGTATTATCCCTTAAAAGAACAAAGATGTCTCCTTCTTTAACATTTGTAAAGCTTTCTGCTCCTCTAAAATCACCTTTTGAAATTTTTGGAGCATTCTTATAATCATACTCCAAACCTGCTAAATAAGAACTCTTCTCAACCAATCCTGAGCAGTCTACACCTGTCCATTTAGTTGGATTTTCTGGGCCTTTTTTAAAGTCGTATATAGATTCACAAGCATCAAGATTCGTTGGATGCTTGGTTTTGTCGTTATAATACTCTCTCCAGTTTTGGACATCACCATTTGCTTTAATTTTACTTGCAATATTTTCTGGAAAATCTTTGCCTCCCCATGAATACGGAGCGCCGAAATTAACCGTTGAATTTACCTCATAAAGATTTTCAGAATATTTCTTAATATTACCTTTAATTGGAGATATATAATTCTCAATGTAGGGACGCCTTTGCCATTGTATTGAAAATTCCTGGTAAGTCCTCGCAAATGAGACAAGTGCTCTGTAAGGATCATTATAGGATAGCTTTAAATTTTCGGTTTTGTTGAAACTTATGATTGAGAAGTAAATATAGCCACTTTTGTTGCTTGATATAATAAATATATTATTTCTTTCCTCTTTTACTTCATTTAATTGGCCATCTGATTCATGCTTTGCAATAATTTTTATATTGTTTGAACAATTATTAAATTTTATCAGCAATGGATTATCAAAAAATAACCATACTTTATACATGTAAGTTTCTTTCTCTGTATTTATGCACTTTAAAGTTAGGTTGCCTGGATATATACGTGTAGCATTTGAGTTTGAAAAACTTTTGCTTTCAGGAAAAATAAATAAAAGAAATAAAGTTAGCATCAATACTAACGATTTAATCTTTTTTAACTTCATTATAGTTTTAACGGGCATAAAGGGTCTTCACTTAAGAAATCATTACTAAAAGCATAAGCTCTTGCCCTACAGCCACCACACACATCTTTATAATTACAGTCACCGCATTTGCCTTTTAAGTTTGATCTATCTCTTAATGAAAGAAAGACTTCACTTTTAGTCCAGATATCATAAGGATTTTGTTCTAAAACATTTCCGGCTTTTATTGGTAGAAATGCACAGGGCCATACATCACCATTTGGTTTTATGTAAAACATTCCTTTTCCAGCAATACAACCAGGAAAGTATTTTTTCATACTATTAGCATATTTTCCTTTTTTTGAAAAAATATATGCCCAATATTCTGGTAGCCCTATTGGAGCAATCACAGGCTTTAAATTCTTCTGCATTGAATAAGCCTTTTCAATAACATTATACAATTCATCTTTATTAAGAGCTACTTCATAAAGATCTTTGCCTCTTCCAGTTGGTATAAATTGATATAAAAGGATAACATGGGCATTAAGGTTGTCACTTAGTTTTAGCAATTCATCAATTTCAGCATAGTTTGATTTTGAAAGAGTGACATTAGCCTGAATATATAAACCTTCTTCTTCCAATATTTTTATCCCCTCTAATACTTTATCAAATGAACCTTCCACACCTCTCATTAAATCATGTTTGGTAGGATTCACTGAATCAATACTTAATGCTAATCCAGTAATACCAGATTTCTTAAGCTCTTTTGCAATATCTTTTGATAATAAAGTTCCATTTGAGGCAATTGTCGGATAGAATCCTAAATCTTTTGCATATCTAACAAGCGTAAAGAAATCTTTCCTTAAAAATGGCTCTCCACCCGTAAAAACAAGCATTCTAAAATCATCTATTTTTGATAAGCCTTCTATAACACTTTTTGCCTCTTCTGTAGTCATCTCCTCATACATTTTTTCTCCGCCATTCGCATGGCAACCACTACATTTCAAATTGCAATTAGTTGTTATCTCAAATACTGGATGTGACGGATAGCCAAAGCAACCTATACCTTTGGCACCAGCTGCTGTTTTAAATAATTTTGGTGACTGCACTGCCCACCAATATAACTTTCGCCAGGAAGTAAGTTCGGCAAACGAAAAAATCATCTCTATCTGGTTTGCTGGTAGCGAAAATGGAATGTAAAATGGTTTAACTGCTTTTTTCATAATTTTCCTTATTAAGCTAAAAGATATGCAAATATTATTGAAAGTGATGCAAAAATCATCATTAAAAGAGTGTAGAGTGATAATGCCTCAAGTTCTTCTTTTTTCTTATACTTACCAATTAAAATCATTTTAACAGAGAAGTATGTTAAAACTATTGACGGTAAAGAAAATAGATAAAGCAGCTTTGGTGCATCAATTAGCACAGGAGAAAGCATAAGAGAAGCATCAGCTAAGACTAAACATACAATATAGACATAATTCATTCTTTCAATACCAAATATAACAGGAAGAGTTTTTTTCCCACCATCTCTATCTGGTTCGACATCAGGGTATGCATTTATAAAAGCAAGACAGAATACAGTTAATGCAGGAGGAAAAGAAAGAACTAGTGGAGTTAAATCCACTCTGCCCGTATTTATGTAATAACCCACTGCTATAGCAAGGTAACCGCAACCAAATGCAGTTAAAACTTCACCCCATCCCTTATAACTGAATTTAAATGGAGGATCCCCATAAGCATATCCAATGAAAAGACCGATTATACCAAATAAAACAATATAAGGAAAATCTTTATAGTAGTATTTGAAATATAAAGGTGTAATTAAAGTTAAAAAAAGTATGCCGCAAATGATTCCTGCAATTAAAGCAATATTTTTCTCAAGATGTCCTTCAACAAGAACTCTACTTCCACCTGAATATTTAGTGTTAGTGATGTTTGCTTTATCTATATTATAATCTATATATTCGTCAGTTAAAAAGCCCATAAGCATAATAAGTATTATGCTTATTAAACAAATAAGAAACAAATTAAGGTTAAACGAACCACTTGCTCGCCAGCCAACTATAGCTCCAGCCATAAAGGGCAGGATTCCTGGCAAAACAAACTGAATCCGAGTGAGTTTAATAAAAGCAAAAACTCTATTCAACTT
>JAGPKI010000129.1 GCA_018054005.1 Caldisericia bacterium | reverse complement strand
AAAAATATATATAGATAGTACTCTAGTTTTAATTTAACTAGAGTCTCGTATATTTCGTAACTTATACACTTATATATAAAGAAAAAAGCTTGGGAATAACGAGATTATGAGTAAGGTGGTATATACCACACATAAAAATCTCTCCCAAGCTTTTTGCACTTTAACATTGTTTATCCTAGGTAATACTAGTTATTAGTACCCCACACAAATAACGCTATCAGTAACGAAAAGGCAAGTACGACAAAGCTGGTCGCAATAATGGTCTGAGCAACAACATATCCTTGAGGATAAGTCCTTACATGAATTTCAGTTCCATACCGCCCTAGCACACCCTCAGCCGAAGACGCCTCCTTCACTATCCAGTCCGAGCTTTTGACTTTCTCCATAACCAAGAAGTAAGAATCATCCTGATAATTGACTGGCCGTTCAGAGGGCTTCCCTGCAATAACATCTTGAGGATCTTTTGAGCCTAGCTTCTGTAAATAAAAATATTCAGAGCTGGCTGCCTCGAAATACACAATCTCATCCTGATCAATCCTTATCTCCACAATCCATCCTTCCCATAAAGGGAAGGTGATTGGTTGACCATCCGCCGACTGATATTCCCTTGTCCGCAGGGAGAGGTAGCTCCAAACACCAATTACAATGAGGTCTACCACTATCATTATGGTAAAAAATTTACGCCAATTATCCATCACAACCTCCTATAGGTTTACTAATCAATATTTGTTAAAGTGTTAAAGTGCAAATACGATAAGTATTATATCAAGAAACGAGAAGGTTTCCAAGTGAATGTATGAGCTACATACATATTTTCTACGGAAGAGAGTCTGCTCAAGAGATAATACCCAAAAGGGTCTTTCACTAAATGTCTCTTAGATGAAAATTTCATGCCTTTTTAGATGAATGTTTTCGTATTTAATCATCAACACATACTAGTAGAATATGGAGATTCTTCATTAGATTTTCAATTGTTTTATTAGTCTTTTGTACCAAAAAAGTAAAAAGTTAAAATAACCTTCCATCCGTGCTTGTGTTTTTTCCTTATTACTACTATTGCCTTGGGTAATAATTCATAATATAGACAATCCTATACTATTTGCAAGTCATCGCTTAAGAATTATAATCAGAGCAACATGAATGATGATTTACCATTTATTATCTCTTGGTGGGAAGATACTGAATCTTTATATGGAACACTTGATAGAAGTGTTAATTCATTAACAAACCTTATTAAAGACTTTAGTGTTGATTCATTGATAGTAGAATTCTCTCTATTGATGAATAAAATAAATTGTTCAAATGATATGTTAGGGTACGAGGAGATTTTGAAGTATTTGAATAGAACAGAAAAAAGAAGATTGCTAACAACAAACGATTATCAGACATCACCATTTATACACAAACAACAGTTATACACGGCAATGCGGATTGCATTTAAATATGCGGTTGGAACTGAAACTATCACAGATCAGAATCGACATTTAATCGGGAAGTTTCTTCTTGAAATAAATTCTTTTTCTGAAGAAATACTGAAATCTCGCGATGAGAGTAATGAAATGATTAGAACAAATAATATGACAGCAGATTTAATACCAAGTTATTTGATTTCTACACTACTTAAACCTGGGAACCTTTTTACACAACAAGCTCTTGGAAGAGAATACTTTCGTTATGTTAAATACTGGGAAGATAATCCTGAAGATAATGATTTGGTATTGCTAGAAAGAGATTTCCAGCAAATTACAGGAATAAAAATCAAAGATTATTTTTCTTCTCTTTTTGCATTAGGTGTTCCAATTATGAATAATAACCCATCTAAAATCTATATCAATCTTCCCACTTTTTTTTCAAGTATTAAACGAACTGATTTCCTTCCTGTCATTACAAAAAGATTCTGTATGAAAGAGAAAGATTACTCTGAGCAATGGAGCGATGAACAAGAAGATCTGGCAACTCTTCTTACACCACAATTTACTCCGTTAATCCAATACCCCTTGTGTCTCAGAGCAGATAATGATGCTATTATCCTAGATAAAAGTTTGCTTGGTCTAAAAATTTTAGAAGATCCATATTGGATACTAGAAAATTATTATTTGGAAGTAAATAAAATGAAAAAGTGGAGGTTAGTTCCTGCAGTATTTGGAAGATTGTGGCAAGAATATGTAGTTACTCAAATAAAAACGAATTTAACTAAAGACATCCAATTACTAGATATAGAGGAAGAACATTTGGATCTCAAAAAAGCTGACATATTGATTGAGAGAGAAGATTGTACTCTAATTATAGAGTTAAAACATTTAATCTTTTCAATAAATACAAAATCTGGAAATTTAACAGCTTTTGATAATGATTGTAATAAAATATTTGGAGAAGAGCATGGATTAGTTCAGATAGATGAAACCATTAAGACACTCTCGTTACAAAACAGTAAGAAGACAATTTACAGAATATTAATTGTGGATGAAAAAATTCCACAAAATTTTATATTCTTTAAGCATTATGAAGATACTTACAATCATTGGACTCCACCATACCCAAACTGTAGTTACCCAATAATTATATGTAAAGATGAGTTGGAACAGTTAGTTACCATTGGAATAGAAAACTTTGTAAGATTATTAAAACTCCGAGATTATGAGTTACGAAATAAAGGAGAAAATGGATTTGTCTATGACAAAAATTCCCTTACAACACTTGATACATTACAAAGAAATCCAGAATTAAGTAAGCATCTTAAAATAAACCGTTATTCTCAAGGCTTATATGATCTTTATACAACCTATACCCGTGAAATTCTCTTTCCAGAAAGAAGGTAGGAATTCTAATTTTAATGCTATAATTTAAAATAATTTAATCTAAATTATTTATGGAATATACAAACTCTTCGCAGGAAGCCTCTCAGGACCAGCCAACAAGTATAAATACTGAGCAGGCACAACAGCCGACTACTGATATTAATACTAAAATAAAAAAGAAACCTGTCTTCCTTATTGTTCTTGTAATTATACTTCTACTTTTATGTGGTTATCTTTTAGCAGACCGCTATAATCTATTCAACAAACCAGCAGACATAGCTAACAAGAACTGTGAGTATAACGGAAATACATATGTAGGTGGAGAGACTTTCCCATCTGTCGACGGATGTAATACTTGTGGGTGCGATGGAGAAACTGGAACTGTTTCATGCACAGAAAAAGCTTGTTATAAAGATTGTACATACAATGGCCAGACATATACAAACGGAGAAACTTTTAAAGCAACGGATGGCTGTAATACTTGTGAGTGCGATGGTACAACAGGGAAAGTAACCTGTACACAGATAAAGTGTCCTACTGATCCTTATCAGGGATGGAAGACCTATACTTCTGAAGTCTTTAAATATTCTGTAAAATATCCCTCAGATGCGGAAATTAGTCCAGACAATGAGGATGCCTGCTGTATGACTACCATATCTCTTGCAGTATACAATCATTTACAACACCCAAATGGAACAATACTAATAAACTCTTATGATGAAAGCTCAGATGATGATATACAAAGGAAATTGAATGAAATAAAAGGATATGGATGGAAAGATGATAAATACACTGTAACCAACTCTACTATCGGCGGTTATAGCGCCACTTCAGTAGAAGGATACCTATATATGGGTATTAGAGATGCTGGTGGATCTCCTGTTTATTCGTATGGAACATATATCTTGGTTAAACCTAATAAAGATTTACACATTATTGCAGCATGGGATGATGAAAATAGAACTAATAAAGATATTATTGAAAAGATTATTAACAGTATATCTTTTAATTAAGGAAATATAAAAACAGAGGAAGAAATTAATAAAGAAGATAATCTTAATTTAAAAAGATTAAAGAAACTTAAAGCCTCTTATCCTAATTTAGATATACAAT
>JAGPKI010000128.1 GCA_018054005.1 Caldisericia bacterium | reverse complement strand
TTCCCATTGCCGGATATAGTATTTTTATTTTTGTATTGCAATAAAAGAGGCTGATTTATACCATAAAAATCCAAACTATAGATGTATGGTAAACTATAACAATGCCTGATTGGAATTAAAAGTGTGTGTATAAGAACAAAACATGGAGAAAATTATTATGAGCACATTGCGAATATTTGAAAACGGTGCAGCATGGCTAAAAGCTGATTTTCATCTGCATACAGGAGCAGATGGAGAGTTTAGCTATACTGGAAATAACTTTATTTTTGACTATATCTCAGCACTAAAAGAGGCTGATATTAAAACAGGTGTGATAACAAATCATAATAAATTTGACATAGCAGAATTTAAGGAACTCCGAAAAGAAGGGTTGAAAAATGAAATATATTTTTTGCCAGGAGTCGAATTTTCAATCAAAGATGGCTCAAAAGGTTTACATTTATTGATAATTTTTAGCGATGATTGGATTTATAACCAGAAAAATAAAAATTACATACAGGATTTTTTAACATCGGCTTTTAGTGGGATTGCTAATCCAGATAGTTCGCCTTATCCGAATTCTAAATATGATTTACAAGAGACATACAATCAATTGAATCAATTTAAAAATGATTATTTTTTTGTTCTGGCACATGTAGATGAAACGAATGGCTTGTTTAAAGAATTATCAGGTAGAAATTTAAGTGCTTTTGTTAAGCAAGAAGCATTTCAGAAGGTGTTGGCTATACAGAAAAGCGGAAACAAAGAAAATTATGATAATTTGTGCAATTTGATAGGAAGAAAGATCGCCTGTGTAGAAGGCACAGATAATGCTCAAAATGGTCTTGACGCTATCAAAACTAACTCTCGATTTTGTTATTTAAAATTAGGTGATTTTAATTTTGACGCTGTAAAGTTTTCACTAATTGCCAATGAACAAAGAATAGCCCTAAAACAAAAACCAGAGATTAAAAATTCTCACATAAAGTTCATTGAATTCAAAGGCGGTTTGCTTGATGGACAAAAGATATATTTTTCACCGGAGTTAAATACTTTAATTGGTATTCGGGGAAGCGGTAAATCTGCAATTATTGAGATTATACGTTATGCTCTTGGCATTCCTTTTACCAGAACAAGTGTTGATCAGGAATACAAAAACAGCCTTGTAAAGTATGTGCTTGGAAGTGGGGGGAAAATAATTCTTGAGATAGTTAACAATCATGATAAACTTTACAAGGTAGAAAAAATATTGGGACAAAAAGAGGATATTTATGAGGGGAACTCTCTTCTTAATGGAATAACTATTAATGCCATAATTGAAAAACCTGTTTACTTTGGCCAAAAAGATTTATCCAATAAAGATGCAGATTTTGAATCGGACCTTTTAAAACGACTTATTGGAAATAAACTTGATGATATAAAAAAGCAAGTTGAAAAAAAGAACCATGAGATTAAAGAAATAGTCTTTCAACTACAAAAATCAAAAAATCTTGACGAACAGAAAAAAGAAGCTCAAACAGCTATAGAAAACTCAAATCATCAATTACAGATTTTTAAAGATAAAGGAGTAGAAGAAAAACTAAAAAATCAGACTTTTTACGAAACTGATGTGGCAAAACTTAATAATTACAAAGACGAGATTAAAAATTTTATTGATTCATTGAGTGAAATATTACGAGAAAATAGTTCAATTTTTGAAAGTTATCCTGACTTATCTGAATTGAATAAAAAATATATAGATGAATTAAAAGAGCTTGTTCAGAATTTGAAAAATGAAAAGAATAACATAGAAAAAGCCTTACAGCAAATTATAAAATTTTATGATACTCTTAGCAATATGGTAAATTCTATTGTGAAAGATAAAGAAAATTTAAAAGAAGAGTTTGCTAAAATAAAAAGAGAAATAAGCATACCCTCAATAAATCCAGATAATTTTATCGAACTTAAAAGAATTATTCAGACAAATGAACTAAAACTTAAAGAGATTGAAAAAAGTGAAGCTCAAAAACAAAAATATGAAAATGAACTTTTAAATAGGCTTACAGAATTAAACAACTTATGGCACCAAGAATTTACTCTTTTAAAGAATGAGATTGATAAAATCAATCAAAATCAAACAAAATTGACTATTGAAATAGAATATAAAGCGCGACGGGATCAATATTTGGATACATTAAAAAGGTATTTTAAGGGTTCGAACATACGAGAAAGTGCTTATCAGGACATTACCAATAACTATACTGATTTTATAGAATTATACAAAGAAAAAAGTAAATTAAATAATATTTTGAATTTAAATCAGCTCCCCGAGTTTGAAAAAAAATTTAATGAAAATTTATTTGAACTATTAACATATAGAGTTGAAGATAAAATTATAATCAAATACAATGGTAAAGAATTATCCAAACAATCATTAGGTCAAAGAGCTTCGGCATTGATTTTATTCTTACTATCTCAAAAAGAACAGAATATATTGATTATTGATCAACCGGAGGATGATTTAGACAACCAGACAATTTATGACGAGGTAATTAAAGAGATCATAAAATTGAAAGGAAAAATGCAATTTATATTTGCAACACATAATGCTAATATACCTGTATTAGGAGATAGTGAGAAAGTCATAGTTTGCAAATATGAAGAGTCAAAAATTACTGTAGATCAAGGTACAATAGACATGCCTTATATACAAAAATCCGTTGTAGAAATAATGGAAGGCGGATTTGAAGCTTTTAACAAAAGAAAAGAGATTTATAATATATGGAAATCCTGAGGAAATAATATGGAACCTGTTGAAGTATTAGATTTAATTTCTAAAGGCGAAAGCAGCACTCTTCAATTTAAAGAAAATGTTCAGAACGAAGTAAGCATTGCTCAAGAAATGATTGCTTTTGCAAATACCGAAGGTGGTATAATATTAATTGGCGTTAATGATAAGACATGGGAAATTACTGGATTATCAAGGGATGATGTTAATAGGCTAAATAACTTGCTGGTAAATGCTGCTGAACAGCAAGTAAAACCTCCGATTTATATAACAACAGAAAACATTTTAATTAATGATAAATTGCTTATAATCGTAAAAGTTCCAAAAGGGGCCGCCATACCATACAAAGATAAAGATGGGATTATATGGGTTAAAAATGGCGCCAATAAGAGAAAAGTTACCAGTAATGAAGAATTAGCAAGACTTTTACAAACATCGGGTTATCTATATGCAGAAGAAAGGATTATAGAACATAGTTCTATTTTAGACCTTGATAAACAAAAATTTTTTGAGTTTTACTCCTCTCAATACAACGAAGCCCCTGATGAAGAAAAATTAGAGGATTATATTTCTAATTTAAGACTTGGGAAAAATGGAAAACTAAATGTGGCTGGAGCTTTACTCTTTGGGAAAAATCTAATGAAGCTTTTACCACAGTTTTATATAACAGCCATCTGGTTTTTTGGCAATAAATTAACTGACAATTCTTACAGAAGCAGTGAAAATATTTATGGAACATTGGATGAACTTTACAAAAAGGCTTATGATTTTATAGTTTCAAAACTAAATAAAATTCAGCCTGATAATCGTTCATTTAATAGTGTCGGTGAATTAGAAATACCTGAAATCGTAATTACAGAGCTACTTGTAAACGCTCTTATTCATAGAGATTATTTCATCAATGATTCCATTAAAATCTTTGTTTTCGAAAGTAGAATAGAAATAATAAGCCCGGGATGTTTACCAAATAATTTAACTGAAGAACAGATTAAAAGAGGGATTAGAAGAACAAGGAATAATATTATCGCTTCATTTGCTCCCTACCTTATGGAGTATAGAGGAGCAGGGAGTGGTATTTTAAGAGCTCTTAAAGTTTATCCGCACTTTGACATAAAAAATGAGAAAGAGAATGAAAGAGTTATTGTAATTATAGAAAGACAAAGTAAAGCTAACCCATAAA
>JAGPKI010000127.1 GCA_018054005.1 Caldisericia bacterium | reverse complement strand
GGAGGTATATTCGTAGCCATTCCAACAGCTATACCACTTGAACCATTTAATAATAAATTGGGTATTTTTGCTGGTAAATATTCGGGTTCTTCTAGAGAAGCATCAAAATTTGGCATAAATGGAACTGTCTTTTGGTCTAATTCTTCTAATAGCTCTAATGAGATTTTTGCTAACCTTACTTCAGAATAACGCATTGCAGCAGGTGGATCACCATCAATTGAGCCAAAGTTTCCATGACCTTCAACTAAAGGATACCTCATGGAAAAGTCCTGCGCTAACCTAACAAGAGAATCGTAAATTGCTGCTTCACCATGTGGATGGTAGTTACCAAGAACCTGTCCAACAATTTTAGCTGATTTTTTAAAAGGTCTATTAGGAAGATTTCCAAGTTCACGCATAGCATAAAGAATTCGCCTATGAACTGGCTTTAATCCATCTCTTACATCGGGAAGAGCTCTCCCAACTATCACACTCATTGCATATTCAAGATATGATTTTTTAACTTCTGATTCTAAGACTACTTCTATTACCTTTTCGCCATCTTTTTTGATTTCTTCTGCCATATATTTCTCCTACTTATATATCAAGGTTAGTTACTTCGTGTGCATGTCTTTTTATGAATTCTTTTCTTGGAGCCACTTTTTCTCCCATAAGAATGGTAAAAATCATTTCTGCCTGTGCTGCATCCTCGATAGAAACATTTAATATTACCCTGCTATTTGCATTCATTGTGGTATCGGAAAGCTGGTCAGCATTCATTTCACCTAAACCTTTATACCGCTGAACTTCAGCTTTACCATTTAAGTTTTTGAGATGTTCTTCAAGCTCTCTATCAGAATAAGCATATATTTCTTTCTTATCAGCTTTAATTAAATAAAGAGGAGGTTGAGCAATGTAAATATTCCCATTTTCTAAAAGAGGACGCATATATCTATAAAACAGCGTTAAAAGTAAAGTTCTTATATGAGCTCCATCTACATCAGCATCACTCATTATAACAATTTTTTTATACCTTAATTTTTTGTAATCAAAATCTCTTTCAATGCCACATCCTATAGCTGCAATAAGAGCTTTTACCTCTTCATTAGCCAAAATTTTATTTAAATTTGACTTTTCTACATTCAATATTTTTCCTCTTAGTGGTAGTACTGCCTGGGTTCTTTTGTCTCTGCCTTGTTTTGCACTACCTCCAGCTGAAACTCCCTCAACAATAAAAAGTTCTGATTTTTCAGGATCTTTCTCCGTACAGTCAGCAAGTTTACCAGGAAGTATTGAACTTGTGAGAAAGCCTTTCCTTCGGACAAGGTCTCTCGCTTTTGCAGCTGCTTCTCTTGCCTCTTTAGCAAGGAGGCATCGCTCTATTATAGCTTTTGCCACTTCAGGGTTCTTATCTAAAATAAAGGATAGATTTTTATAAACGATGTCTTCAATAACTTTTCTAACAAAGTTATTACCCAATCTTCCCTTTGTTTGCCCTTCAAACTGAGGGTCGAAAAGACGGCAGTTAATGATAGAATATAAACCATCTTTTACGTCATCTTGAGAAAATAAATCTTTCTTATCTTCTTTTGTATATTTTAATAAAAGAGCTTTTTCGTTAATCACTTTTGTTAAGCCTGATTTGAAACCAGATACATGTGTACCACCATCTCTTGTATTTATACTGTTTACAAAAGAAATCACATTTTCTCCATATTCTCTTGTGTAATTTAAAGATATTTCCACAAAAACAGGCTTATTGTCAGGTGAATATCCTTCATCAGAAAAATAAATTGGGTTTTGTAATATGGTTTCTTTATTATCAATTAAGTTAGTTAAATATTCATTTATTCCACCTTCGAAATGGAATACTGTTTCTTCTCCTCTGACCTTATCTTTATAAACAATACGTAGGTTCTTATTCAGAAATGCAAGCTCTTTTAATCGATTAAATAATATCTCAGAGTCAAATGTTGTGGTTTCAAAAATTTCACGATCAGGTTTAAAAGTTATCTTTGTCCCTGTGAAACTTTCTTCTCCAACTTCTTCAAGGCTATTTACAGGCTTTCCTCTCTCAAATTTCTGCCTATAGATTTTCCCATCTCTTTTAACTTCAGCTATTAACCATTCTGATAATGCGTTTACTACAGAAACACCCACTCCATGCAAGCCTCCAGAAACTTTGTAACTCTTTTCATCAAATTTTCCACCTGCATGTAGTCTTGTGAGAGCTACTTCCACTCCAGATATGTTTAATTCTGGATGAATGTCCACAGGTATACCTCTACCATCATCCTCTACAGAAAGAATATCTTTGTCTTCAAGTGTAACAACAATATTATTACAATAGCCTGCCATTGCTTCATCAATGCTATTATCAATAACTTCGAGGGCTAAATGATTTAAACCTTTCTCATCAGTTGAGCCAATATACATTGCTGGCCTTTTCCTGACTGCTTCTAAACCTTCTAACACTCTTATGCTGGATGCCTTGTAACTATCGTCTTTATTGTTTAAATTATTATTGCCATTATTATTTAAATTTTCTTCCATTTATTTCCTCAATTAAAAATATATATAAACAAATTATATTTAAAAATCTCTCAAAATCAAGCATTAAAGCAATCATGTAATAGCAATATATTGATTGTTACAAAGTTAAAGCAAAGATTACTTTGTTGGTAAATATTAACTATACAAATAATCAAGTTCTTCTAATTTTTCTAAGAATTGAAGATAGAGAGGATTATTATTATCTAAGTTTTTGGGGGTGAAATCCTTTGCATCTAAGAATCTCGGTCTTGGAGTATTAAAATACATGTGGTTCTCATTAATTAATATATTTTCATTACTTTTTGTAATATAATAAGATGCCCCTTTAAATATTTTATATGGCTCATACATAGAATTAAAATTAGCATAAAGTATATTTGCCATTACAAGTGGAGTTTTTCCAGTATTTATTGTGGTGTGGCCATAATGGGATGGAATAAAAATAGTATCTCCTGCTTTTGCCTCGATTATTACTACATCCTCAATAATTTTTGTTGATTCAGATTCTTTTCCAGACAAATAAGGGTGTGAAAACTTTTGAAGAATATATATTGCATTTCCGTAAATGACTGAGTAAACCTCTGTAAACGTACGTTTAAAACCAGATAAAGGAGAAAGAGGATGGACGTGCCCAATAGTTTTAATATACTCTTCTCCTATTGTCCCAGGAAGAATAACAGTTATATCGTACCTTAAGCCACAATTTTTGATATTAATACTATCTTCTCTTTTGCCAACGTTTCTATACATTAAATATAAAGGCATATTTTTGTCAGAGCTTGATGAGTCAATATAGTAAGGCTCAGCTTCCGAAATTCTTCTTATGCCAGGTATTATGGTATTAATTTTATCACTAAAACTAATTTCACCAGTTGATTCGTTCAAGCTTATATCAATTCCAGCAAATTTTTTTAAAGATATTATTTTCATACTTCTAAAATAAATAATATTAAATTTACTTGCTAATTATAACACATTTAAATATCTCATGGAATTTCTACCACAATAAGGTTTGAAAATAATATTTTTAATTCTTTAGTATGCATTTTATGTATAACTAACAATTCAATCTCTTTACCAAATATAATTTTTGATAAATTATTTTCGGACGAATTAATTATTAATAAACTATTTTTGTTGATTTATTATTGCAGTCGCTGCAGCTACTGCAGCTCCTTTTCCAGATCCATCCTTGGTTAATTTAAGCTTAATTTTGTCTCTTTTCTCGCCTAATAAATTATCAATATTTTCTCTAAGTTTATCCTTATACCATGTGGCTTTTTCGTAAAGTGTACCGTCTATTGCTACTATATGAGTCCTGTTTAGCTCTCTATCTATCTTTAAGATAATTCCCACAATAAGAGTTGCAACAATTTTTGCAGAACGATCCATAACAATTTTACAAATACTTTTTAATATCTCTCGATCAATTAAAACTGAATT
>JAGPKI010000126.1 GCA_018054005.1 Caldisericia bacterium | reverse complement strand
TAGGCAATTCTTTCTAAAATAGGAGATCCTATATTATATGGCAGATTCCCAGTTGCCTTTGTAATTTCTAATAATTCTTCTTTTAAAGGTATTTTTAAAAAATCGCCAAATATAATTTCTACATTTGGAAAATTTTCTTCTATTTTTGTAAGTTTTTCTCTAAAACTCTCATCAATTTCAACTGCATAGAGCTTTGAAACACACGGAGCAAGGAATAGAGTTAAATTACCGGGGCCTGCTCCAATTTCTAAAAGCTTATCCCCTTTATCTAAGGATAAAGAATCTCTTATCTTTTCCATTATCCGGTTATTTAGAAGAAAGTTTTGTCCTAAACTTTTTTTGTAGGGAAGCATCTCTTTACATTAAAGAATTTTATTCTTTTACCTCTAAAACCATTCCTTCTCTCAAGAAATCAAAAGGAGAAGCATTTTTAACATCTCTAAAATTAAATGAAGAAATTTCATCATTGAATAAATCATATACTCTTCTTTTGAAAGTAGTCACTGAAATTAAATCTTCTTTAGTTATAATAACAACAGTTTTCTGGCTTAAAAAAGAGGTAATAAAAAAAGCGATTAAAAGAAGCGAAACTATAAAATTACTTAATTTAATATCCATATTTAAATTTATAAGTATTGAAGGAGCAAAATAAAGCCTATAGTTAAGAAAATAGTTATTAAAATTAATGCAATCAATAATGTTTTGCCTATTTTTTCAAGAAAAACACTATAATTTTTAGCTTCTCTCCTATCTCCTTTACCAGCGACCGTGAATAGAAACTTAAAGAATGAAAAAACATCATTATAATATCTTGCGATTGAGCTATCTACTTTATGAGCTCTTTTGGGAGTTTTTGTTGGGATAAGTTTACCAAGCTTTTTCTCCACTTTTGAGTCAAATAGTAAAAACCCACCAAGGATATCTACGACAAAAGTAAAAGTTTTTATTATTAATAGTTCAGCTTTAGAAATAACTTTCTTAAAAAATAAAATTGTAAAATTATAAACAGCATACCACCATGAAAATGGATCTAAATATAGGGGAATTTTTTTATGGAAAATATTCTTCTTTAACCCAAAGATAAGTCCAAATACACCTGCTATAGCAATGATAATAAAACTATTTATTCCATTCAAAAATAATTGCCTAAAAGGCGTAAGCTCGTAAAGCTCTTTATATAAATGAACGCTAAAAGTTTTAGGAATAATATATCCATATAATAAGGGGAAAATTCCTAAAAGAATAATTAATAAGCTTAATATTAAAAGTGAGATTGACTCATAAATATTTGCTTTCTTTTTTGTATTGTGTTCCGGCTTTTCTCTGAAACTTATTAAATAATACATCTTAAAGTTTGAAATAAATGTGCCAGCAGCAACCACAAGAAAGATTATTTCCACGAATTTAAATATAAGAGATTCTTCTTCTAATATTGCTTCATGTAGCAAAGTTTTTGAGATAAAACCATTGAATAATGGAACACCACTGATTCCTAAAACACTTACGAGAAACAGTATTGCTATAAATCTATTTCGGTAAAAGAAACCCTTAATTTTATACATATTGACTGACTGATACTCGAGGAACACACTTCCCACACTTAAAAAGAGTGCACTCTTAAAATAGGCATGATTCAAAGCGTGAAATAATGCTCCTGAAAGGGCTACATAGCTATTCGATATCGCAAATAGAGAAAACCCCATTATTATATATCCCATCTGACTAACGCTGTGGTACGCAAGCATGACTTTGGAATTTTCCTGGAATAGTGCCTGTAATACGCCATAAAACATTGTTATTATTGAAATGGCTAAAAGTATCATTCCATAAAGATGAGAATTAATTGAATTTAAGAATGGAATGAGCTTAATAAGCCCGAAGAAACCAATTTTTATAATGCATCCTGATAGTATTGCTGATGCAGGAGTGGGTGCAACAGGATGAGCTTTTGGAAGCCAAACATGGAAAGGGTAAGCCCCACATTTGATTAAAAAACCAATTGTTGCAAGCGAAACTGCTGTACTGCTAAATTGTGGAGCTTCTTTAAAAAGCATTAATCCTGCCATAATACAAAGACCACTTAGTATAGAAAACATTAAATATACCTTTGAAGCAAAAATAGCTTCCCTGCTTCTCTCGTAAATTATTAATGGAAAACTTGCAATTGAGAGAAGCTCAAACAAAAATAGAAAAGTTAACAAATCTTTTGAAAAAAAAATCAAAATATTAATGATAAACGTTAAAAATAAAAATGTCCTGAACTCTCTCTTCCGTTCTTTTATGTAAGAAAGGGAGAAAATCCCTGAAGAAAGGTAAGGGAAAATTGTTAATACTAAAAAAAGTATAGTAAACTGGCCTACTTCAAACCTTAGAGGAAACATTTTTTAGAATGGTTTAGGGTAAACTATGATTGGAATAAGTGGAGCTAATGCTTTTCCTGAAAAATCAATTAACCAGGCAGGTGCAATACCAAATAAAATTATAAGGATAGTCCCTATTATTATTGGTATAGCTTCTAACCACATAATTTTGTTCTTTTCTTTTGCTTCACCGTAAAACCATCCTCTAATTACTATTGGTGCATAATATATAGCGTTTAAAATACTACTAATAAGAAGTATAGCAATTGAAAGAATCATAAGATAAGGTGGAATAATACCAGCATTCATTGCTTCAAGGGCTGATACTCCTAAAGTCCACTTTGTTATGAAGTTTACAAAAAGTGGAAAACCTATCATCGATAAAGCTCCAACCGTGAAACCTGTAAATATAACTGGGTTTTTTAATCCATATCCATCTAATTTTGTTACTTCTGTGGAGCCAGTCTCTTTAATTATTGTGCCAGCTGACATGAACAGAACTCCCTTAACTACCGAATGAGCAAGCGTGTGCATTAAAGCACCAAGTAGTCCTAAAGGTGAAAGGAGTGATATGCCCATTATGATATAACCTATCTGGCTTACACTTGAGTAAGCTAATACCCTTTTTAGGTGAGTTTCCCCTATTGCTACAGCTGAACCCCAAAACATTGTAAAAAGCGCTAATATTAGCAAAATTTTAACATCTAATTTACCTACTAAATTTTGAACACCAAATATTTGTAAGAACAACCGCATAATTCCGATAGCTCCAGTTTTTATAACCATTCCTGATAAAAGTGCTGAGGCAGGAGAAGGTGCAACAGGATGAGCCTCTGGAAGCCATATGTGAACAGGGAATAATCCAGCTTTAATAGAAAACCCAATTACATAACACCAGAAGATAATAGAGAAAAACTTACTTTCTGTAAGAACATTTAGCCCCCCTGGAGTAAAATTGGTAGTTTTAGCAATTGAATATGTAAGAATAATTGCAAAAAGAATGAGTAATCCACCAATTATTTGGAAGAATAAATATTTTATTCCTGCAGTAAAGGATTCCATTGTTTGATTATGTATTATAAGGACATAAGAGGCAATTAAGAGTAACTCAAAAAATATAAAGAAAGTCATCATATTGGAAGAAAGAAATATAAGGAGAATTGTGTATAGATTTAGTATTGAGAAAATATTGTATCTTTTTAACTTTGGGAATGTTTCTCCCTTAAAGTAAGAGATTGAATAAGTTGATGATAGTATCCATAACAAACAGGCAAATAAGGAAGTAATAATTGAAAGAAGATCTACTTTAAAAGAAATCAATATTGGTCCTTCGTTATTAAGAGTTATGGTTTGGTTTAAAGCCTTAGTATATAGTAGAATTGTAAGGATTAGCATTATGACAGATAGAATTGTCGTAAGTATGGATAAAAGATTTTTATTCTTTTCTCCGATAAATACTTCTATAAGAATGAATAAAATAGGCAAGAATAGATACAAATAGAAGATGTTCATAAGTCCTCCACTCTAATCAATTCTCCTAAAAATTAGGATTATCTTTAAAATTATTGCTTTTTTCCTGTAAATACAACTTTATTATATTTCTTAATCTCAATTTTCAAAATAC
>JAGPKI010000019.1 GCA_018054005.1 Caldisericia bacterium | reverse complement strand
TGATTTTCTCTTAATAAAGAGAATTGAAGGTTTAAAAGAAAGAACAATCAAGGATTATATTTATCGTACGAGAAATGCCATGATATGCTAGAATATTTTAAGCTGCCAAGAATAAATTTAGCTCGTAATACCATCCTTGCTTCTTCTGTTCTTCTTCCTGCCACTATAATTAAGATTTTTATAGGTACTTTCATAATATGTAAAGTTGCTGCCTTTCTGGACATGGAGTTCGCTTCCATGTTCATATAATAGCGAATTATATTAATTTTTGAATGCAAATATTGGTTGTATAGCTGTAACCGTAAAGTTATCATTCAACTTTGCTTTTTATAGAGTTCGATAAAACAAACCTTAAAAGGAGACATGCAACTATTTTCACAATATCAAATGTGACATTTTGGATATATTGTCGCTAAATTAGATATTTTGACAAAAATCATAGAAAAATTAAAATATGAAAGATATTATTATGGAAGAAAATAATAAATTTTTGTTAATTGTTATTTCTGGCCCTTCTGGTGTAGGGAAGCAAACTATAGCAAAAGAACTTATTAACCTTATGCCAGAAATTGAACCTTCTATTTCTGCTACTACTCGCCCTATGAGAAATGGCGAAAAAGATGGAGTAGATTATTATTTTCTCTCTCAAGACGATTTTGAGCGAAAAATAAAAGAGGGTTATTTTATTGAGCATGCCCAAGTACATGGCAACTTATATGGTACACCAATTGATAATATAAAACGCATTCAAGATAAAGGTGGAAAGCTTCTCCTTGTAATAGATGTTAATGGAGGCAAAAATGTAAAAAAAGCATATCCTAAAAACACTATTTTATTTTTTATTAAACCACCAACTTTTTATGATTTAAAAGAAAGACTTCATAAAAGAGGCTCAGAATCAACTGAAGAGATAAATAAAAGATTAAATACAGCATTTATTGAACTTTCTAACCAGTTTTGGTATGATTATATAGTTGTTAATGACGATCCTAAGAGAGCAGCTAAAGAAATAATGAATCATATTTTAAAAGGAGAAAAAAATGAAAAATTACAGTAGGGTATCAGTAGAAGAACTTATAAATAAAGTAGAGGGAAATAAGTATTTGTTAGCACTTAAGCTTATGCTTCAAAGCGTAAGAATTGCAGCTGTAAGAGGTCAAAGTCTTCCAATTGGTAATTATTATACAAATTTAATAGAAAGCGCTAAAAGTGAACTTTTACTCTATACCGAAGATCAATCCTCAAGCCAACAAAAGGCGTGATAATTATATATGGAACTCGATATTTTTCAGATTTATAAGTTATTACCCCATAGATACCCATTTTTACTAATTGATAGAGTTTTAGATTTAGACTTGGATAATAAAAAAATTACAGCAGTAAAAAATATTACTATTAATGAACCCTTCTTCGCTGGTCATTTTCCGGATAATCCCGTATTTCCTGGTGTGCTTTTAGTTGAAGCTTGTGCTCAAGCCTCAGGTATATTATTAAATAGTTTGTCTTTAAATGAAAACAATGAAAACAAATTAGGATTTTTAGGTAGAGTGTCAAATTTTAATTTTAAAAAGGTAATAAAGCCAGGAGATAGCTTGCTTATTGAGAGCGTGCTTTTAGCATCGAAGATGTCAGTTTATAAATTTAAAACTAATGCAATGGTTGATTCAGACTTAGCTGGTATTGGTGAATTAGATATCATAGTTACGGAAGTAAATAAATGACAGTATTGAATAAAATAAAAATAGCAGGTATTGGTAGTTACGTACCTGAACGTATTATGACTAATTTTGACTTTGAAAAAATAGTTGATACAAGCGATGAATGGATTACGACACGCACTGGTATCAAAAAGAGACATTTTGCAAGCGAATCTGAAGCATCCTCAGATTTTGCAATTAAAGCATCTATTATTGCTTTGAAAGATGCAAAAATGGATCCAAAAGATATTGATTTGGTTATAGTAGGTACTGCTACGCCTGATATGCTATTTCCATCAACAGCTTGTATTGTTGCAAGTGCTCTTGGTTGTGTTAATGCAACTGCTTTTGATATTTCTGCGGGATGTTCTGGATTTGTTTTTTCTCTTTCTATAGCTGTTCAATATTTAAGAACTGGGCATTTCAAAAATGCTCTGATTATAGGTACTGAAGCTTTATCTAAGTTTCTGGATTTTTCTAGCAGGGAAACATCTGTCCTTTTTGGAGATGGAGCAGGAGCTATGGTTTTAAGGAATATAGAGACTGATACAAATGATGATGACGCTATTGTTGCTCTAATTACTGGATCTGATGGCAGTGGAGGCAATAAATTGCTTCTTCCTGCTGGTGGTTCAAGAATGCCTGCTTCAATTCAAACAGTAAAGAATCATTTACATTATGTCCACATGGAAGGGAAAGAAATTTTCAAATTTGCTGTTCGTATTAGCGACACAATAGTTGATACTCTCTTAAAAAACACGAATTTAACAATTGAATCAATAGACCATTATTTATTTCACCAAGCAAATATAAGAATCTTAGATTCTGCAGTAAAAAGGTTAAATATTCCCTGGGAAAAGGTTATAGTTACAATTGATGAATATGGTAATACCTCGTCAGCTGCTATTCCAATGGCTCTTTCAATTTCATCATCTTCTGGTAGAATAAAGAAGAATGATTTGATTCTAATTGCTGTTTTTGGTGCTGGATTAACTTGGGGAGGAGCTATACTTAGGTGGAATAAGGATGAATGAATTAGATTTTAGCGGTAAAACTGTTCTTGTTACAGGCGGAGAAAGAGGTATTGGTAAGAATATTTGTATAGATTTTGCTTTGCATCATGCGAATGTAGTTATAAATTATCCTTCTTCGGAAGAATTATGTGAAGCAGAAAAAACTTTAAATGAAGTAAATAAGATTGGTAGTAAAGCATTAATTCTTAGAGCAGATGTCAGAAATTTCGATGAAGTTGATAAAATGGTAACACAAGCTGTAGAGGAATTTGGAAGAATTGATATCCTTGTTAATAATGCTGGTATTACAAAGGATAATCTCCTCATAAAAATGTCTTCTCAGGATTGGCAACAAGTAATTGATGTTAATCTCACAGGAACTTTTAACTGCACGAAAAGGGTAGTAAAAGAAATGATGAAAAATAAGTATGGCAGAATTGTAAATATTTCTTCAATAATGGGATTGATTGGTAATGCAGGTCAGGCAAATTATGCTGCATCTAAAGCAGGAATAATTGCATTCACTAAATCCGTAGCTAAAGAGTTTGGTTCGAGAAATATTACTGCCAATGTGGTTGCTCCTGGGTATATAAAGTCTTCAATGACAGATAATTTACCTGAAAACATAAAAAAAACTTTTCTTGATAAGGTAGTCATAAAAAGATTTGGTGAAGCTGAAGATATTTCAAACGCAATTATCTTTCTTGCTTCAAATTTTGCAAATTATATTACAGGGCAAGTTTTGATTGTTGATGGCGGTTTAACTTTATAAACTTAATATTAATAGGAGGTTTTTTAAATGACAGAAAAAGAGATTTTTGAAAAAGTAAAACCAATTATTGCTGACAAGCTTGGTATTGATCAGGATCAAATTAAAATGGAATCTAATTTTATAAATGATCTTGGAGCAGATTCATTAGGATTAGTTGATATTACAATGGCTTTAGAAGAAGAATTTGGAACGGAAATACCAGATGAAGAAGCTTCAAAATTAACAACTGTTGGTGCAATGGTTGATTTTATAAAAAATAATTATAAAGGATAAATATTAAACGTGCAGAATTTTCATAGAGTAGCTATTACAGGTATTGGTGTAGTCACTTCGTTAGGGATTGATAAAGATGAATTCTTTAATAACCTTCTTTTAGGTAAATCTGGTATTGACCTCATAAGTAGCTTTGATACAAGAGATTTTGCTGTCCGTATAGGAGGCGAAATATTGGATTTTGACCCATCATTGTATTTGCCAAAGAAAGAAATCCAGCGTATGGATAGATTTTGCCAATTTGGTGTAATAGCTTCTATGTTTGCTTATAATGATGCAAAGATTAAGCTAACCGATAAAGAAAAAGAGGATTTTGGAATAATTATTGGTTCTGGAATAGGTGGTGTTAGTACTTTTGAAAAGGAATATAGGTTATTAATTGAGCGAGGACCAAGTAAAATTGGCCCATTTTTTATTACAAAAATGATAGGCAACATGGCATCTGGTCAAGCTGCTATATTTCTTGGAGCAAAAGGATATACTTCAGATCCCGTAACTGCTTGTGCCTCAGGAACAAATGCTATTGGAGATGCTTTCAAACTCATAAAATATGGCAATGAGAAGTTTATGATTGCTGGTGGAGCTGAAGCAGCAGTAACTCCTCTTGCTCTTTCTGGTTTTGCGGCTATGAAAGCTTTGTCAAGAAGAAACGATACACCAAAACGTGCAAGCAGACCATTTGATAGAGATAGGGATGGTTTTGTTCTTGGAGAAGGTGCAGGGGTGTTATTTCTCGAAGAATATGAACATGCCTTAAGCAGAGGAGCTCACATTTATGCCGAAATTGTTGGATTTGGAGCTTCTTGCGATGCATACCATATTACTCTTCCAGACCCAGAAGCTAAAGGTGCTTCCAAATGTATGCTTAAAGCTATAAAAGAAGCTAATATAGATCCTACTGATATTGATTATATTAATGCTCATGGGACATCTACTTCTGCAAATGATGTCACCGAAACTAAAGCAATTAAAAAAGTTTTTGGAAAACATTCATATAAATTAGTTATTAACTCCACTAAATCTATGATAGGACATCTTCTTGGAGCAGCTGGAGGAGTAGAAACGGCTGTAACTGCACTTTCTATTGAAAAGGGCTTTGTTCACCCAACTATTAACCTTGACAATCCAGATCCCGAGTGTGATTTAGACTATGTTCAGGGTGGTCCAAGAAAAATTAATATAGAGTATGCACTAAGTAATTCTTTTGGTTTTGGTGGTCATAATTTTTCAATTTTATTAAAGAAGGTTTAGATTTGATATCATTTAATAGAAATAACGAGCCAAAGATTATAAGACCATGGAGTCCAGTTCCTACAGATTCTCCGGAGTGGTTAAAATGTTCTAATTGTAAAAGTCTTATTTATGCAAAGCAACTCAAAGAGAATTTGGATGTTTGTCCAAAATGTAATTATTATTTTAAAATGACTGCATTAGAAAGAATAGAATTGCTTTTAGATCCAGATTCTTTTTTTGAGATGTTTTCTGATATGGAAAGTTTTGATATATTAGGATTTGATGATAGTAAAAAATCATATTCTCAAAAACTACAAGAAGCTGAACAAAAAACAGGCCTTAAAGAAGCTATAATAACTGGTGAAGGATTAATTGACGGACATAAAGTTTGTATTGGTGTTATGGAATTCGATTTTATTGGTGGAAGCATGGGTATAGTTGTTGGAGAAAAAGTTTTTCGTCTTGCTGAATATGCAAATGAACACAATCTCCCTCTTATAATTGTTTCTGCCTCTGGCGGTGCGAGAATGCAGGAAGGTATGTTTTCCTTAATGCAGATGGCACGTACTTCAGCCGCTATTGGTAAATTTAGGAATAATAATGGTCTTTATATATCAGTATTAACTAATCCAACAACTGGTGGAGTTAGTGCAAGTTTCTCTTTTTTAGGAGATATAATTATTGCAGAACCAAAAGCTTTAATAGGTTTCGCTGGGGCAAGAGTAATAGAACAAACAACAAAACAAAAGCTCCCTCCACGTTTTCAAACAGCTGAATTTCTTCTTGATCATGGTTTAATAGATAAAATTGTAGAGCGAAAATTTTTAAAAAAAATGCTAAGTAAAATTTTAACTTTTTATGAAAGAAGCAGAGTAAAAATCTAAGATGAATTTTCTTCCATTTGAAAAACCTATCATAGAAATTGAGAATAAAATTGTTGAACTTGAAAAAGAAAGTCAGGAAAAAGGTATTGATCTTAGTTCTTCAATTGAAGAACTAAGACGAGAATTAAACTCAGAAATAGATAGAATATTCTCAAATTTGTCTGCATGGGAAATTGTTCAAATAGCAAGACACCCTGAAAGACCAAAAACTTCTGACTATATAAAGCATCTTATTCCAGATTATGTATATTTCTGCGGTGATAGGCTTTTAAGAGAAGATAGTGCTATTTTCGGTGCATTAGGGACTCTGGATAATCAGACAGTAATGATAATTGGTCACAATAAAGGTAAAAATGTAAAAGAGAATTTAAAATTTAACTTTGGCATGGCAAACCCAGAGGGTTACAGAAAAGCTCTGAGATTAATGAGATTAGCTGAAAAATTTAATTGCCCAATTATTACCCTTGTTGACACTCCAGGAGCATTTCCTGGAATAGAAGCAGAGGAACATGGACAGGCAGAAGCTATTGCAAGAAATTTGCAAGATATGTTTACAATAAGTGTACCAATTATTTGCATAGTAACGGGTGAAGGTGGTTCAGGTGGTGCATTAGGAATAGGTGTTTCCGATAAACTATTAATGTTACAATATTCAATCTATTCAGTTATTTCACCAGAAGGATGTGCTTCTATACTTTGGAAAGATTCAAGTAAAGCCCAACTTGCAGCTGATTTACTTAATTTAACAGCTAAAGACTTAATTAATTTTAAAATAATTGACAAAATAATTGAAGAACCACCAGGTGGTGCCCATAGAAATCCAAAAGAAACGTTGAATAAAGTAAAATACGAGTTAATAAATACGCTTTCTTCTATTCGAAAAGAATATAGCTCGCAAAATGATTTAATTTTTAAACGATATGAAAAATTTAGAAAAATTGCATCTTATGATTATTTGAACTCGATTAAAAGAGAAAATAAAATGTAGAATGGAAAATATTATATAAAATGCCTATATACGTTTATTCTTTCATTTATTCAGTTTTGTTTATGCTTTTTACAGTACCAATTGCCATAAAAGTTGGATTTAAATTTGATATTTTAGATAAAGTAGAATTTGAAGACAAAAGTGATAATAATAAAGAAAAAAGAGAGAAGCTTCATACAAAGACAACCCCGCGAACTGGCGGTATTGCGGTTTTTTTGAGTTTCTGGTTATCTATAATTCTTACTATAGGTTTTAGTATGGAAATTTTGGGTATATTTTTAGGCTCTCTTTTTCTATTTTCTGTAATGCTTTATGACGATAAGTTTGATCTTTCTCCTAAAATTAAATTTATTGCTCAGATCATAGCAGCCTCTATACCAATATTTTTTGGTGTAAAGATTAATTTCTTAAGTGCGATATTTTCAAAACAATATTATGCAATAGGCATATGGGGTATACCGCTTACGATATTGTGGTCAGTGGCACTTGTTAATGCTTTAAACTGGATTGACGGATTAGATGGATTAGCATCTGGAATTGCTGCAATTGCAAGTTTAGGCATTGTTATGATTTCCTTAAATAGAGGTTTGATTATAGCAGCAACACTTGGCTTATCACTTGCAGGAGTTTGTTTGATTTTTTTACGGTATAATTTTTATCCTGCTAAAATATTTCTTGGTGACTGTGGTGCGCAATTTTTAGGTTATATAGTTTCAATGATAGCAATATTAGGTGGACTTAAAACTTCTACAAGTGTTATTATTATTGTTTCAGCAATTGCATTAGGTGTTCCGATTTTTGATGTTATATTTTCCATTTTTACAAGAATTAGAAAAGGTAAGCCAATATATAAAGCTGACCTTGAAAACATTCATTATCAACTTCATAGAAAGGGTTGGGGACAGCGTAAAATTGCGTTTCTCTTTTATGTCGTAACTCTTTTTCTTTGCATAATACCATACTTTATTTTTGCAAGATGAAGTTAACTAAACCCAAAGTTTTATTTACTTTTGGCACAAGACCTGAAGCTATTAAAATGGCTCCAGTAATAAGCGCTTTTATGAATGATGATTCAATTATTACAAAAATAGTGCTCACTGCTCAACATCGAGAAATGCTCGATCAAGTATTATCAATCTTTGATATTAAAGGCGATTATGATTATAATATAATGACAGAGAAGCAAAGCCTTGAATTTATAACTACCTCAGTTTTAGAAAGATTTACATCTACATTAAAAGAAGAAAGCCCTGATTTAGTATTTGTTCATGGTGATACAACCACAACATTTGCTTCGGCATTAGCTTCTTTTTATCAAAATATACCAGTCGCACACATTGAGGCAGGCTTACGTTCATGGGATCTGAGGAATCCATACCCCGAAGAAATGAACAGAAAGTTAGCTGACTCTCTGTCCGATTTACACTTTTGTCCCACTAAAACAGCAAAAGATAATTTAATAAAAGAGAATGTTAAAAGCAAAGGCATATATATAACTGGTAATACCGTTGTGGATGCATTAACAAGCATAATTAAAGTGATTGAACGTAACAATTACTCTGTTAATAATAGGTCTGGCGACAGTAAAATTATTCTTCTTACTATGCATCGAAGAGAGAGTCTTGGAGATCCAATGAAAGAAGTTATGGAGTCAATTAGAGATGTTATAATTCAAAATAAAGACTCAAGGTTAATTTTCCCTGTTCACAAAAATCCATATGTTAGGGAGATAGTTTTTCCTGTTTTTGAAGGAGTTAATAGGGTTGAATTGATTGAACCATTAGATTATTTATCATTTATTAAACTTATGAAAGAATCATATATTATTGTTTCCGATTCAGGTGGGATTCAAGAGGAAGCTCCTACTTTAAAAAAACCTGTATTATTAACAAGAAAAGTTACAGAAAGACCTGAAGGAATTGAATCTGGAGTTGTAAAATTAGTTGGAACTGATTCAAAAACAATTAAACGGGAATTAAATAATTTATTAAATGATAAAGATTATTATGAAAGTTTTATTTCTAAAGGAAATCCTTTTGGCGATGGTAATGCAGCTTTAAGAATACTTAAGTATATTAAAATTTTCTTTAATTTACCCATAAATTCAGAATCATTGTCAAAATTAGGAGAGTTTGATTAAAATTATGAAATATGTTATTGAAGGCAACAAAAATTTAAAAGGTGAAATAAGGATTAGTGGTTCTAAAAATTCTACTATGCCTATACTATCTGCCTGTCTTCTTATCAATGGTAAAGTAAGACTCTCAAATGTTCCAAACTTAAGAGATATTAAAACATTCTTTAAGATTTTTAATAAAATTGGCGTAAATGTAATTAAGGAAGCTGATAGTACATACATTATAGACTCCTCAAGTATTAAAACTGGAGAAATAACAGGAGACGATATTGAACGAGTTAGAGGTTCTCAAACTCTTCTCGGTGCACTACTTTCAAGGTTCGGATCTGTTACTCTTCCCTCCCTTGGAGGTTGCCAGATAGGTGCAAGACCAATAGATTTACATCTTAAAGGCTTAAAAGCAATGGGAGCAGAAGCATCCTTTATTAAAGGTGCTATTCATTTAGAGACATCAAAACTTATTGGTTCTCATATTTATCTTGATTATTCAAGTGTAGGAGCTACAGAAAATTTGATTCTTGCAGCATGTCTAGCAGATGGTAATACAATTATTGAAAATGCAGCTGAAGAGCCAGAAATAGTTGATCTAATCAATTTTCTTAATAAAGCCGGAGCAAAAATAACAGGACTTGGTTCTAAAACAATAAAAATTGTTGGAGTTCATGAACTCAGGCCTATCAATCACAGAATTATGCCAGACAGGATTGAAGCAGGAACTTATATGGTTGCCTCTGCAATTACAAGAGGCGATATAACTCTTCAAGATTTATCAGTTTCGGATCTTACATCAGTAATTTTTAAACTTAGAGAAGTGGGAATAGACATAACTATTCTCAATCAAGACAAATTGAGAATAAAAATGAATTCAAAACCATTAGGTTTCAAGATAAAAACAATGCCTTATCCAGGCTTTTCTACTGATCTACAATCTGCAATGCTTTCTTTAGCTTGTATAGCAAATGGGGTTAGTGTTATAAATGAGACAGTTTTTGAAAATAGATTTTTAGTTGTTCCTGAACTTATAAAAATGGGGGCAAAAATTACAACAAACGATAGGATGGCGATAGTCACTGGTGTTGAAGAGCTTTTTCCCGCTAATGTTGTTGCTCCAGATTTACGTGGTGGAGCAGCTCTTGTATTAGCAGCTTTAGCTGCTAAAGGGGAAAGCGAAATAAGTTCGATTGAAATAATTGAGCGTGGTTATGAAAATATGGATAAGAAGTTACAAGAAGTTGGAGGAGAAATAAGAAAAGTGGAGGATTGTAAATGATTGTACTTGATGAAAATGGAAAATTGTTTGGAAAGATAAATTTATTTGACTTTGTAGTTATTGTTTTAATCTGCATTTTACTTGTATTCGGAATTTCGAAAATTGTTCAAAGATATTTTGTGAAAAAATCATTTGATCAATATGTCATCAAACTAAAAGCACCAAATCTTGAAGAGTTAGTTGCAAACTCTATAAAGAAGGGCAATCTTATTGTAACTCCTACTGGTTCAAAATTTGGAGAAATAATTACAGACCCCGTTATTAAACAAACGGAAGTTTATGTAGTAACTTCTGAAGGAATAATAGTCCCAAGAACTCAGCCTAAGCTCAAAGATGTGTATTTTAGCATCCTTGTTTCAGTGCCAGAAGGAGCTAAAACAATAAATTATGGAAATCAAACATTTAAAGTTGGAGCATCTGGTTTCATAGAAACTTATTTCGGTAAGTATCCTATATCTATCCTTTCCATAGAAAAATATAACCCAACTAAAGAAACAACTGAAACTCCTTAAAAATATTAATATTCATAAATGAATATCAAACTAAACACACTATTTAAAAATGTTGGTATTATAACAATAGGTATAGCCTTAAGTAGAGTACTTGGTCTTGCAAGAGAAATTGTTATTGCTAACAAATTTGGAACATCTGCCGCAAAAGATGCTTTTGAAGTAGGTTCTTATTTACCTATTAGTATTTCAAATTTACTTGTTGCAGGTGTTTTTAGTGCTGTATTTATACCTCTCTTTACGAGATATATTTATAATGACAAAAGGAACGAACTTAAAGAAATTATTTCCGTTTTAATAAATCAATTTACAGTGATTATAGGTGCTGTTTTAATAATATTTTATTTTTTTGCTCCTTATATTGTTAAGATACAAGCTCCATTCTTTGATCCTTATAGATTCGCAATGGCTCAAAAGATATTTAAAATTGCTATACCGTCAATTTATTTTCTTAGTATTGCTGCTATGGCAACAGGCATCCTTAATTCTCTTAAGATGTTTGGTATTCCTACACTTGGAGGTATTGTATTTAATTTTTCTGTTGTAATTATAGTTCTTCTGCTATCAGAGAAGCTAAACATTTACAGTGCAGCACTAGCTCTTGTTATAGGTTCTATTGGACAATTATTAATTCAACTTCCCTGGATTTATAAAAACAAATTGGGTTATAAATTTACATTTAGATTAAGTCATCCTGCTATAAAAGAGGTTTATGTTCTAATTATTCCTGTTCTTTTAGGTTCTTGCATAAATTACCTTGCTCCCTTTATAGAAAGATTTTTTGGTTCTGGATTACCTGAAGGCATGATTTCTGCTTTAAGTTATTCCTTTAAAGTTTCACAGTTTCCTGTTGGTCTTTTTGCACTTGCAATTTCTTCTGTTGTATTTCCATTTCTTTCTGAAAATGTTGTTTGTAATAATAGTAAAGCATTAGAACGTAACCTTGAATGGGCTTTAAAGTTTGTTATGCTAATAATGGTTCCTGCAACAGTTGGTCTTTTTGCAATATCTTATCCAACAGTAAGATTGTTGTTTCAGGGAGGAGAATTTTTGGAAAGTTCTACAGTAATTACATCAACTGCATTAAAATATTATTCTTTGGCTTTAATACCTTGGTCTTTTACTGCTGTTTTAATAAAAGTTTTCTATTCTAATAAAGACACAAAAACGCCAGTTATAGTAGCGCTTATAACTATTTGTATTTTGTTTGCAGCAGATGCTATACTCGTAAAAAAGATGCAATATAAAGGTTTAGCGTTAGGTTCAGCTATAGCAGCTTATATAAATGCTATTCTTCTTTTAATTATAATAAGGAGAAAATACAGTTGTGTAAGGATTTCTTGCTTTATTAAAACTGGTTTAGCTACAATATTTTCTTCAACGGTTATGTTTACAGTAATTTATTTTCTTTTAAAATATTTTGAAAAGAATATGAATCTTTTAACGAAGTTTAACCAACTTTTAGAGGTTGCTATTTTGCTTTTTGTGGGCATTATAACTTATTTTATTTTTATTTATTTGACTTTAAAATCTGATTTAAAAGGTATAATAGAGCATGAAAATAAATAAATTATTTTTAATTATACTCATAACGATTCTCAGTGTTTCAGCTATATTTGCTGCTTATTTATGGAATTTATTTGCTCGTATCTCCCCAGAAACAGAAGAGGCAAAAAAGGTGAGAAGTAGTTTCAAGATTAATTGGTCCGATAGAGTAAATATTCTTCTAATAGGTTGTGATAATAGAAAAAACATCAATGTTGGCTCAAGAAGTGATACAATGATTCTTGTAAATATTGATTTTAAGAATAAAAAAATTAAATTGATTTCCATTCCGAGAGATACTCGTGTACTTATTCCAGGCCATGATACATATGATAAAATTAATTCGACTATTAATCCTGCTTATTGGGAGGATGGAGGAATATCTTTAACATTGAAAACATTAGAAAATTTACTAAATATCCCAATAAAGCTTTATGTAAAAGTTGATTTTGAAGGTTTTAAGAAAATTATAGATTCGATTGGTGGAGTTAAGTACTATGTAGAAAAAGACATGTACTATTATGATCCAACAGATGGAACCCTCATTAACCTTAAAGAAGGAGAGCAAATACTTGATGGAGATAAAGCTCTTCAATATGTAAGATTTAGAAATGATGCACAAGGTGACTTTGCAAGGGATTCTACTGGTAAAATTTATGGAAGAGTTACGAGACAGTTGAACTTTTTGAAAGCAGTCGCTTTAAAGCTATCTGAAAATAGAAATATATTAAAAATAAGTAATTTAATAAATATCATAAGTCGTTATGTTGAAACAAATATTAGCTCTTCAGAACTATTAAAAGCAGCTATAACCTTAAAAGATATCTCCGTTGATAATGACATAATATTCCTTAACTTTCCAGGAAATGCTCAATTTGTGGATGGTTTGTCTTATGTTGTCCCAAATGAAGAAGAATTAAAAGAACTTATAGAAAATGAACTAAAAACAGTAAAATTAAATACTTCTCCAACTAATAGTACTCCGTAATTTAAATGAATATTATCACTATTTATAGAAATTCATTTACTTTTCTATTATTAAGCAAAACATATGAGATAATTTCTCAAAGTTTCACATGGAATCTATTGTTTAGAATAGGCAAATTATTCTCAAATGCATTTAATTCAAGTTTGACAGTAAAGCAATTTTTAAATGAGGAGAGTATATTAAACAGGTTTTTTAGCGATTCTTTCATAGTAATAAGTTTTAAAAAAATATTTTTTGGTTTAACTGGAACTATTATTGAATTTAATAATAATTTATTTTATGATTCTTTTACTAATAACAGTTTTAATTCTATAAGAAAAGATTTAACTCAAAATGCAATTAAGTTTTCCTCCTATTTAATTTTATGCTGGATTACCGTTTATGTTATCCTTGAGCTGATTTTTGGTGCTGGATTTACAAAGTTTGAAATGCTTATTTATATTTTTTTGGTTATAATGTTTTTTCTATTTACAAAAATTGAAATTTCTTTTCAGGAAATTATTAAAGGAAGCTTTATCATAAAATGGATCAAGACAATATTCGAGTAATTTTTTCTAAGGAGAGAGAGTTAAAATTTATTTTGATAGGAATAGTTTTAGGATTTCTCTCCTTTTTTTTAGGTGGAACAAATGTTTTTTTAGTCTTTCTTTTAATTTTAGCTTTAATCTTTTCATTCTTTAGAATAGAGATAGCTCTACTTTCTCTTCCATTTTTTATAATTATTGATTTTTTCATAAAAAATTACACAAGTGGATTTTTAGGTTTATGGGATGAAGGAATCTTTATATTTCTTCTAATTGTTGTTTTTTATAGACTATACAAAGAAAAGAAGTTTAACTTTAAGTTAACAACTCTAATATATCCTATTTTAGCTTTTTTAATGGTTGGACTTCTTTCAATTTATTTTAGTAAAAATGTTACATTGCCTCAGGGAATAGATGCGATTAGATCTGTTATTCAGCCATTCATATTTTTCCTTATTGTTATTAACTCAAACATAAGTAAAAAATCGACAAGATTTCTTCTATTTGCAGGGATCATTGCTGTTTCCATTGCAGCACTTTTTGGAATATTTCAATTTACTCAAGGAGTATCAGTTCCACCTAATTGGCTTGATAAAGATACAGAAGTTGGAATAGGTACAAGAGCCTTTTCTTTTCTCGGTAGTCCAAATGCATTTGCTGGTTATTGTATTTTGTTTGCTCCGATTGTTCTATCTTATTTTTTCAAAGCTAAATTAAAACTTACTCATAAAACACTCTTTATTATTTTGTTTTTAACGATTATTGTCGGTATGATGAGTACTTTAACTCGTGCTGCATGGATTGCTTTTATCCCTTCTCTAATTCTTTTTGGCATTCTAATAAAAAAAACAAAGATAGTAATTCCTATAGTTTTATTGATTGTTGTTATGACATTTAGCGTAGCTCCTTTACGACAAAGATTTTTAAATCTCTTTTCGGAACAGTATCAGGAGAAGAGTGAAATAGGTGGTAGAACTTATAGATGGAATTTAGCGATGACAATTTTTGCTGAAAACCCTGTTTTAGGCAGAGGTCCTGGTAGCTATGGGGGTGCTACTGCATATAGATACCAAGAGTTTAGCGGACTTTATGTGGATAACTATTATCTTGAAATACTATCAAACTATGGTTTTTTAGGATTTTTGGTTTTTACATGGCTTATTTTGGAAATTGTAAAATTGTTTACGGTTTCTATTAAAAACTCAACAGAAAATGATAAAATTTTAATAATTGGGATTTTTTGTGGTTTTATTGGATTTATGATTCATAATTTTACTGAAAATTTGTGGGAGGTTATTCCGCTTTCCGTAACTTTATGGTTTTTGATTGGATTAACGGTTAACTTGGCTATTCCAGGAGGAGAAAATGATTGAGAATGTAGCTGTATTTGGATTAGGTTTTGTAGGGTTACCTCTTTCTCTTACATATACAAAAAGAGGGGTTAGAGTAATAGGTGTCGATATTTCAAAAAATTTGATAAATTCTTTAAAAAATGGTGTTACAAATTCTTGTGAACTATTCGATGGCGAAAGTGCCGATAAGGTTTTAAAAGATGCTTTAAAAAAAGACCTATTTGTTCCAACTCTTGATGCCTCCTCTGCATTAAAAAAATGTTCTAACATTGTAGTAACAGTTGGGGTTCCTGTACAAAGCGACCTTAGTCTTGATTTTACATTTCTTGATGATGTTGCTGCTACCATAGGTAAATACATGAGAAAGGGTTCAACAATAGTTCTCAGGTCTACTGTTCCTCCGCAGACAACGAAATTTAGATTTAAACCTATTATTGAGGAAGAATCTCGATTGTTAGCAGGTAAAGACTTTTATCTTGCTTATTCTTCTGAACGAATGGCAGAAGGAAAAGCTTATGAAGAATTAACGTCCTCAATAACACCAATTGCAGGTATAAATGAAGAATCTTTAAATAGAGCAACTGAAATCATTAGTACAATTTGTCCGTCAGTTTTGCCAGTATCATCTATAGAAATTGTAGAAATTGCAAAAATTTTAGAAAATGTATCAAGAGATGTAAACATTGCACTTGTAAATGAACTTGCTTTGTATGCCAATGAGCTTGATGTAGATATTTTTAAAATTATAGATGTTGCCAATACTCATAAGAGGGTAAAATTATTATCGCCTGGTCCTGGTGTGGGTGGATATTGCATACCTAATGCATTTTTTTATCTTGATAAAGTAGAGCCTCCTGTTTACGAGCTTAAATTATGTAAAACTGCAAGGTTTATAAACGATAATATGCCAAACGAAGTTATAAGAATCGCAGAAGAAACATTAACAAAAATAGGAAAAGATCCATGTTATGCAAACTATGCTTTGTTTGGTCTTGCTATGAAGGACTATTCAAATGATTTAAGGTCTTCTCCTGCATTAAAAGTTTTGGAATTAATGAGAGCAAAAAATTATTCATGTAATTATTTTGATCCTTTTGTTGAAGATTCAGTTTATGGTATGTCTGAAACATTTGAAGAATTTCTCGAAGGAGCTGATTGTTTAATGATTTTATGTAGGCAAAATTTTCCTAAAATAAACGATTTAAATAAAATAAAAAAACTTATGAATTCAAAGCCCATAATAATCGATACAAGAAATATTTTCGATTCTAATTTAGCCGAAAAAAAAGGATTCATTATAAAAAAATTATGATAAATGGTGAGAAAATCATTATTTTCTCAACAATGGATTTTTATGATCTTCCTACAAGAAAGCAGAAAATAGCGTTACGTTTAAGCGAAAATAATAAAGTTTTATATTTAGAACCACCAGAAACATATCTCTCTTTTTTTGCAGGGAAAAAACATGAAAATAATAAAAAAATAAAGATAAATGATAGCTTGT
Organism: Caldisericia bacterium; assembly: GCA_018054005.1. GTDB lineage: Bacteria > Caldisericota > Caldisericia > UBA6126 > JAGPKI01 > JAGPKI01. Next base: position 1,241 of record JAGPKI010000019.1, on the reverse strand, counting down.
ATGTTTTAAAGCTTCCTTATATTTTACCATTTGGATTAAGATTTTGGATTATAAATTTACTAAATTCGATTCTAATAGAAAGATATTTGAATAAATGGCTTAAAAAAACAAACTTCAATGATTATATACTATGGTTATATCTTACTGATTTCCCATATTTATATAAAAAATTGAAACCAAAATTTGTAGTTTATGATTGTGTTGATGACCATTCATCATATGGTGGATTACGTTCTAAAAGTTTTGTAAATAAGTGCGAAAGAATTGTTGCAAAAAATTCCAATATTATTTTTACAACTACTGAGGAGCTTAAGAATAAACTATATGAATACAATTCTAATATATTTGTTGTAAGCAATGGAGTGGATATAGATTTTTTTAAAGTTGAAAATGTTCATCCTTTAGATAATTTAAAAGAAATTAAAAAGCCGATTATTGGATATTTTGGAGCAATAAAGAATTGGTTTGATGCCTCAGTAGTATCTTTAGCAGCAAAAGAATTTAAAGATGTCTCTTTTGTTTTAGTTGGACCTTATAATGAGAATATTAAGGATAAATTAAGAGAACTTAAAAATGTTTATTTGTTGGGCAGTAAACCATACGATTTAGCACCTTCTTATATATATGCATTTGATGTTTGCCTTATACCATTCATTATTAATGAGCTTACTTTAAATGTAAGTCCATTAAAGCTTTATGAATACTTTTCTTTTGGTAAACCTGTTGTAACAATTCCTATAAGAGAACTTCTTAGATACTCCAATTTATTGTATATTTATTCAAATAAAAGTGAGTTTATTGATTGTATTGATAAAGCTCTAAAAGAGAATGATATTTCTCTTAAAGAGAAAAGATCTCTTATTGCAAAAGAAAATTCATGGAATGAGAAATTTAATTTTATGTTTGATAAGATCTCATCAGATTTAAATTCTTAAACCAATTATCTATGGATTAAGGTTTATAAATTATAGTTACTTCTTGATATTGTGCATTCCATAGTACTTCCGCACCTAAACCTTCCGAAATAAATCTTACCGGAACAAATGTTCTTCCGTTTTTAATCTCTGGGGGAGCAAGAAGAGTGTAAGAGGTTCCATTAATGGTTGCTTCTTTACTTCCAATATTAAGAATTATAATTTTTTCTTTTAAAGTTATTATAATTCTTCCTTTGCCTACATTTTGCCATTCAACCTTTGAACCAAACGCTTCAGATATAAATCTAAGAGGCACAAATGTTGTTC
>JAGPKI010000018.1 GCA_018054005.1 Caldisericia bacterium | reverse complement strand
TCTATGGATGTAAAAGGAGGAGTAGGAAATAAGAAAGGGGCTTCCGCACCAAGGCAGAAGAATTTTGTTTTAGTTTTTTTATCTATTTCTACAATTGGATCTGTTATTTTTGTCTTCTCAATCTGCAGCTGCTCATTTATAGAAAGAGAATAAAGTGCATCATTACAGAAGACAAATAATTTACTCTTTTCTTCCTGTGTACAACCAGTAAAAGATAAAATTATGCTTGAAGTTAGAAGGATTGTTAGCAAATTTTTCTTAAAAATTAAAATTTTACGGGTTTTCATAATTTAATCCTCCTGTCTTGCTCATTTTCTATTTTCCCTCTTCTATTGTTAGAAATACTTATTTGGATAGTATCAATAGTTCTTACTCCAAATAAAGATTACTCTTGCACGAGAAATTAGATTTCTATATGGATCATCAAAAATCTTGATTTAACACCTCGTTCTAATCAAAATTCTTCATGAAATCTGACCATATTTTTAGGTCGCAGGTTTTGCTTATATTTACAATGTTTTTGCCGTCCTCACTTATAATCCATAAGTGTGGTCCACCATAAGAGATAAAGATAACATTTTTACTATCAGGGGTAAAACAAGGATAAAAAAATGGAATAGTTAGTCCTGCATGAGTTGGCACTTCTTTTAATTCAGTATTTTCCTCTTTAGCTTCTTTTAGAATATCTCTTGCACCACTACCATCCGTATTTGCAATTCCTAAAGAAAAGCTTATTTCTCCTTTTGTTATATGATAATATGCAAATTCGAAAACTATTTTTCTTCCATCGGGAGAAATATTAATGTATGGCATAAATTCAATTGATAAGGAGTTTGTTTCAGGCTCTTTTTCGAAGGATGCAGTGAGATTTTTCTTATCAGTTCCATCAATATTCATACTCCATAAGTCTTGTTTTACATATTCATCTTTACCAGTCTTTGAAGTAGCTCCATAAAATATTATCTTTTTTCCATCAGGTGTGATCAGAAATGGAATCCACGAAGATAGAGTAAATTCCTTTGATTCACCTAATAGTTTTTTCTTATTTGATCCATCAATATCCATTATCCAGAGCTCATATTTATGATCTTCCCAACCACTTTCCTCTTCACGCCACTTTACTTCAAGAAACATAACAATCTTTTTACCATCAGGAGTAAAATTTGCTTGAAGTCCATGTACATAAACTTCTAATTCGGGATCAGTCTTTCCTATCTCTTTTTCCATTTCTTCACTTATATTTCTTTTTCCTATTCCATCTGAATTCATTATCCAAAGGTAATCACCTACATAGAAAAGAATTCTTTCTCCATCTGGAGATAGAATTATAGGGAGATATAATAGGAAGGAAACTCTCCCAGAATAAGCAAGATCTCCCAAATCCTCTGTTAATCCGACTTTATTCTTAAGGTTTAAATCTGTTTTCCATAGTTCTGTTTTTGTTCTATCTCCATCTTCTTCATAAACATCATCATAAATAATGTAAAAAATCTCATCTCTCACAGGAGAAAACCACGCATCATGTATACAGTAGTTCTTTCTGTCATCAATTGGTTCATTGAAAACAAGATCCAGCAGGAACTTGTTATTAGAGCCAACTTCTTCTATCCATGAGAGTATGTTCCAGCAATCATATGTACGACTTCCGCTAAATCCTATTATCTTTTTTCCATCATTTGAGATTGATGGATAGCAGAATTGTGAAGTGAATGATGGATTAATCTTTTTAGGAAAGAAGAAATATGGAGAATTCCAAATAGGTAAGGCAAAAGGAAAATCTTCTTTCTCTCCTTCATATTCTATTTCTGGTGATATTATCTTTTCCTTTTGTGGCTTTCCATTTGTGCTTAAAGAAATTCTATAAAGTCCATCTTCACAATAAACAAATAGTTGTGTGCTTGTATCATTCATTATGCAACCAGATGCGAGAGAAAGAATAATATTAAGGACCAATATTACTGAAAATAATTTTAAAGTCTTTGTTTTAAGCTTCCAAACCATAGAAATCATCTCCTTAATAAATCATCTATTTAGCTTTCTAATTTTGAGGACATTTAATTAACACTGGGTTACAATATGCCTTTTCTCCTCCCAAGATGAATCCTCTTTTCACTTCAAAATGAACCACAAGCCTTATATAATCATATTCTTTCAATATATCAATATTTGGAATTGTATAAATTATCTCATCAGTTATGTCATCTTCAGGATCTTGTGATGTGCTGATTGTTATAGTTTTAATAGATCTTGCTCCCCAATATGGCTTAGGATCGTCGTCACATGCTTTAAGTTCACCATCTGGCTTTCTACTTGCGCATGCACCTAAAATTTCAACTTTACTGATATAGTTTTTATTACTTGCTCCTTTATATGGAGTTAAAGCACTCACTTTTACCATTAATTTACTTCCTTTGGCTATTTCAATCTTTCCACCAGAATAAACCCAGTCACCTACCGGTGTCCCATCTGCTTTACGTTCCTGGAGTGCAAATGTAGCCCACCCTCCGCCAAAAGAGGCAGTTACTCCTTTATTATCTTTTCCACAGGATCTGAATTGCTTGAGAAATCTTTTATGATCATCTTTAGGTTTGTCTGCATATACATAAGTACATTTATCTATAAAGGGCACATCTTTTAAATCACCTTTAAGATATTCTCCTGTTTCCTCAAAACCAGGTATAAGTCTTAATTCTAAGTTAGGAATAGGAACACAGTCCTTTAAACATTTGATAGCTTGAAGATCTTCCATTGTTTGCCAATAATTATTGTAATGCATATCTGAATGACTGACACCAATAACAAAATTATTACCAGTATCAAAATCTATAGCTGAACCATCTTCATTCCATTTGTTTATTGCAACATGACCTGTTAATGGATCACCCAACACTACATCAGAAAATAAATAAGTATCCCATTTCCCGATGGAGTCGCTACCTGCTATTTCTATAGCAAAGAAGCCATTACCATTATTTTTTGACACACTATCGAGATGACTTCTTATTACACTTGGACAATTATGTTTATCGAATGTTTTTATCCATTCAACTTTTTTATTAGGATTCGGAAAATGTTTCCAGCCATAAGCTCCTCCACTAGCTATTCCAGAAGGATGAGCTATTATTCCCCATCCGAATACTCCTTCAGGAACTTCTGTTCTTACACAATGTGGTATAGGCTTTTTTGAGCAGGGGCATAAATCGCCAATTTTGTTCTTTACAATTTGTTTTCCATACCAAATATTATCAGATATTCTACCATTTTTTCTTATACCATCTTTTTGAAGAACATTATAGTTTAAGATATGTCCATCTCGATCTCCAAAGGGTCGTTGCTTAAGACAATCTGTTTCTTCAGGACAGTTATTACAGGTTCCAACTTCTTCTCTTGGTATTACTCCTATTCCATATTCCTGCTCCGCAGTTTTACATTCTAACCTATAAAGCTTAAACCATTTAGGGTCACCAGCACGCATATTATTATATTTACAGGGGTCTGGATAATTTGGAGGGCTCCATCCTGTTTGCTGTGGTTCAAAGTGATATTTGGAATGCTCAGTCATTATTATATAGTCCATTTTGGCTTGTGCTGCCTTATACCCAATAGTATAACTTGGTAAGACATTTTTATCAACGTCATCACACCAACCTTGTGGAAGTGGTCCAGGATACGGGACTTTATGAGTGAAATTTTCTATTTCATGGTTTGGATCGATGTCTGGGTACGAATTAACTTTGTGGCAGATCCATCCATAGGCATCATGAGTGCTATAATAAGAATGAATATGTCCATCTCCTTTTTGCCAGCCTAAAGGAATACTTCCAGTCATACTCTGAGAATTTGTACTTTGTTGTTCCTCTGAGCCCCAGGCTAATTCAGGCATACGATATATTGTTACTTCTCTTTCACAATTATCTTCAAGATACTCATCTATCTTAAATACACCATCAAGCACAAGAACATAATCAGAATAATCTGTAAGCTCTCCAAATATAGGTTCAAGGTCAAGTTCTAAGTGACTTCCATCTACATCACTTGCTGCTGGAAGGGAAAAGAAAACATTATCAAACACAGGTTTATTAAACTCAAAAATACTGGGGTCAGGGCAATTTCCCTGAGCTAATCCTATTGCCTGTTTTAGAGTATCATCATAGCAAATATATTTTTCTTGAGTTGCTTCATTTAATTTACAATATGGTTCAGCATAGAGAATGGTGTGTTGATTAATAGAATAGTCAAGATACTCAAATCCATAGGTAGAAGGTATTTCTATGTCAACAATTTTAAATCCAACAAAGATTTTCTCTCCATTTTCAAGCTTATAGATATCAATCCTTTCAAAAGTTACTTCTGGGTATTGTTCAGAGACAAAGCCCGCAACATAAGGAATTGTTACTGTACTTGTTCCCTGTAATTCAATTGCATTTAATGGCTCAAATATTACACCTATAGCACTTCCACAATTTGTTGCTGCTGGAGTTATCTTACTATTAATTATACCAGAACATGCCATGAAAAGAATTAAAAAGCCAAATAAAATTTTTCTTAAATTTATCTTTTGCATAATCATTCCTCTCCTTTTATTTTTTCTTTATTTTGATTCTTAAATTCATATTCTTGTCTACTCAATGATTTCAAGAGTTGCTCCGTATATGTCACTCTCATCATTTCTTTCATCCTCCCAGATTACTTTGTTTTGTGAAACTTCAATAACAAATTGACCACTTTCTTGGATGCAGATTGGGAAAGTAATACTTGAAGTAAAGGAATATCCATAAATATCATATGAATCTAACCTCATATATAGGTCAGGTGTACTATTCCATACTAAATAATTATCGTTCATTCGAAGGGATGTTTTATATGTTTGATCTTCAATTAAGGTTTGAACAATTCCGCTTTGTAAATCCTTTATTTTGATTTTATCATTCCAGCCAATTCTCTTACCCTCTCCATCTAAAACTTCTTCTTTTTCAACCCATGCAACTTTGTTACCAAATGCAACTGGTTCTGATTCTTCTGCTCCTGAATTAGCAACAATGAATTCTTCTTGTGTTAGTATGTTATACCCGTAAATATCGTAATTAAATGGATTCTCTTGAGTTATATTTTTACCATCAATCCATATTATGAAGTCATCACCTTTATTTATGTTTTGCTGATGACAAGAGGTAAGAAATTGATCTCCTGGTGCAATAGCTACTTCAAATTCTTCTCTTACATTTAAGTTGTATCCGAAAATATCATAATTACCATTTCTATTATCAGACCAGAAGACAAAATCATCCTTTAATGTAACTCCTGTTATGCCTGAAGAAGTATCTGATATTAAATACCAGTAATTTAAAGAAGAATCCCAGCATATTAGCCTGTTTATTCCTAAAGTTATTCCCTCTGAAAGAATAACACGCTGTAATTCTCCTTTATCTTTCATTTTATCAGCACATTCCTTTGTCTCTTTATCTTCTGATTCGTAAGTTTTATTTTTATCACCTCCAGAGCAATTCATAACATATGTCTCGGATTTACATGTCTCTGAATTTATTTGTGACCAGGTAATCCAATTTCCATTTATATCACCGATATACTCTGTTTGAGAATTATTCATGAGTATTGTTTCAGTGGTTTGTAGATTGTAGAGGTAAACTCCGAGTCCACTTGAACCATTGCCAATCCATAGGATATAATTACCTGAAACTCCATAAGTCTTCTGCTCTCCGCTACCAGTAGCAATAGGAAATTCAGTTACAGAAATAGAGCTTAGTTTGCTCTTTGATTCAACCGAAGAAAAGATTAAAGAAGAATTAATTGAAGAAATGAGAAAAACCGATAAGAGAAGAAGGATTAAAGTAAATTTTAGTTTAGGTGTTAACCTTAGATGATGAGAACTAAAGCTGTTCTCTCTCTCTGCTTGTAAAAACTTTGAATCTTTTAAATGAATACATTTTTAAAACCTCCTCATATTTTAATTTTTTTGCCAAAAAACTTTTTCTAAGTAATTTGTGGGAGGATATACTGCATTCTATTTAAACACTTTTCAAGTTCCGAATCTGATTCTAAACTCAATATAAGATTAAAACAATAATTTTAGGAAAGTCAATATTTTGTATCAAGCTTCGATGGCTAAAAACTGTTATTTGATGAAGAAGTAAATACTTGTATTTAGTCAAACAGAGAAATTTTTTGAAAGTCATAGAAAAGCTCAGAAAGAGATCTCCTCGTACTAACTCTGAGTATTGCCTCTCCTATAAGTTGAGCAATTGAAATAACTTTTATCTTTTTACATTTTTCCAGTTTTTCTTTGTCAATTTTCACAGAATTAGTAATGAGGACTTCGTCAATAGGTGAATTATTTATAATTTCTAAGGATTCACCAGCAAAAAGTCCATGCGTTGCACAAGCATAAATTTTATTTGCACCTTTACTTTTTACTTCCTCGGAAGCCTTTACAAGGGTACCACCTGTCGAAATAATATCATCTATGAGAATTGCACACTTGCCTTTAACGTCTCCTATCAAAGTTATGCTTTCAACTTTATCGTTTTCTTCACGATTTTTCGAACATATCGCTAATCCAGCACCAAGAAGTGTCCCGAATTGTTTTGCTCTATTCACTCCTCCCACATCAGGAGATACAACTACTATATCGCCTAAATTTTTATTTTTAATATACTGAGCAAAAAACGATGAAGCAGTTAAGTTATCGGATGGTATATCAAAAAAGCCTTGGATCTGTCCAGCATGAAGATCTATATTTATAACTCTACTTGCCCCAGCAGTTGTTATAAGGTTAGCAATTAATTTAGCAGTTATTGGCTCTCTTGCTTGAGTTTTTCTGTCCTGTCTTGCATATCCATAGTATGGAATGATTACAGTTATTTTTTCAGCTGAAGCTCTTCTTAACGCATCAATCATTATTAGAAGTTCAATTATGTTTTCAGCTGGAGGGTTTGTTGATTGAATTACAAATACTTCTTTTCCTCTAACATTTTCTTCAGATTTTAAATGTATTTCTCCATCGACGAATTTTGAAATTGTAATTTGAGCTTCTTTAACTCCAATGTAAGTGCAAACTTCTTTGGTTAATTCCGGATTGGAACTACCAGTAAAAACAAGCAATCTATCCCCATCACTCATTCTTCTTCCCCTCTCTTTTCTTTTTACACCAACCCTCTTTGTTTATCTGTCTTGCTCTTCCAATGCTTAATGAATCCTCTGGTACATCCTCTGTTATTGTTGAACCAGCAGCAGTGTATGCGCCTTTCCTTATTTTTAATGGAGCAACAATTATAGTATCAGAGCCGATAAATACATTATCTTCTATTGTTGTTTTGTTTTTCTTAAATCCGTCATAATTGCAGGTAATGGTTCCTGCTCCGATATTTACATTTTCTCCAATTTCAGCATCTCCTAAATATGTTAGATGCATTGATTTGCTCTTCTTGCCGAATTTAACTTTTTTAAACTCTACAAATGAGCCAACTTTTGCCTCATCTTCGATTAAAGTGCCATCTCTTAATGAAGTGAAGGGGCCTATAGTGCAATTATTACCGATTTTTATTCCTTCACTCCCTCCCCTTATACATACAAATGGACCAATTGTTGTATCCTCTCCGATTTTTACATTCCCTTCTATCACTGTAAAAGGCTTTATAACTGTGTCTCTGCCGATTTTTACTTCTCTATCTATAAAAGTTGTCTCTGGGTCAATTATAATTACGCCTACCTCTTCCATTAGTTGCTTATTAGTTTCATTGAAAACTAATTTTATAGCATAGGATAGATCTTTTTTTGAGTTAATACCGATAATTTCTTCCTCACCAAAAATTGTCTCAGTGCAAATTTTACCGCCAGTTTTCTTAATAAATTGTAAAGTATCTGTGAAATAGAATTCGCCAGATTTATTATTGTTCCCTATATTCTCTAAAGCTTTAGATAGGTTCTTACCTTTGAAGATATAAACACCAGAATTTACTTCATTAATTTTTTTTTCTTCACAAGTTGCATCCTTAAACTCAACAATTTTATCGAATTCTCCACTATTATTTCTTATTATTCTGCCATACTGCTTAGGTTCTTTAAGTATAGCAGTAAGTAAAGAAGCGGAGGCTTTACTTTTCCTGAATTGAGTTATTAGATTATTAATTGTTTCTTTCTTAAGAAGAGGTGTATCTCCGCAAAGGATAAGAATATCTGCTTCTTCATCAACGTATTTCATCCCCTCTTTTACTGCATCTGCTGTTCCTAAAGGTTTCTTCTGGATTGCTATGAATGAATCTTTAGGGAATGCTTCTCTGGCGATTTCATAATCTTTTTCGGCTACTACAATTACTATTTTTGAAGGATTTAGAGATTTTACGGTGTCATAAATATTTTTGACTATTGGTTTACCGAAAAATGGGAAGAAAACTTTTGAATATTTTGACTTCATCCTTTTCCCTACACCGGCTGCAAGGATTATTGCGTTGAGGCTTCTCAAATCTTCTTTCCTCCTGCATTTTTCTCTAATTATAAAAATTAAACTGGGGCGGAAGGATTCGAACCTCCGAATGGTGGCTCCAAAGGCCACTGCCTTTCCGCTTGGCTACGCCCCAATAACAATAAAATTATAATTGTTTTCAAAGCACTTTCAATTTATTGTTTTAAAAATTTTGGGAGTTTATTGAAAAAGTACATTTTAAAATGAGAGTAAACGTAAAATTAGGATATAATTTAAAAAACGAAGCAAAAGATTCAAACATTTATTATAGAATGTGATCTTAGTGGATTTTTACGTAGAAAAGGCTAATAAAGAGATAAATTATTTTACGTAATTTAGTGTATTATTCCTAAAGTGGACATTTATTGATGCTATAATTATAATATCAAACTTATTGTAAGAGTATAAATAAATTTTCGATAGATTCACTCGATAACGACAAATGAAATACTTTCCTCTTCTTTTTATTATTCAGTTTTAAGGATGGAGAGAAATGCTTCCTGAGGTATTTCAACATTTCCTATTGCTTTCATTCTCTTCTTTCCTTCTTTCTGTTTCTCTAATAATTTTCTCTTTCTCGTTATGTCTCCTCCATAACATTTTGCAAGCACATCTTTCCTTAAAGGGACTATATTTTCTCTCGCAATTACTTTTCCACCTATTGCAGCCTGTATTGCTACCTGGAACAATTGTCTTGGAATTATCTTTCTCAATTTCTCTACTAAACTTCTTGCTTTTGGGTATGCTTCCTCTTCTGGAACCATAAATGAGAGAGCATCCACTTTTTGTCCATTTAGAAGGATATCCACTAAAACTATATTTTCTTCTCTAAAACCAATAAACTCATAATCAAGCGAGCCATAGCCTTTTGTAATAGATTTTAACTTATCATAAAATTCGGTTATTATTTCAGAAAGAGGAAATTCATACTTTAGTATTACTCTACCTTCTGAAATATATTCCATATTTTTATATGTACCTCTTTTTGTTTTTGATAGCTCCATAATTTGACCTATGTAATCAGGAGGAGCTATTACAGAAGCATTGATATATGGCTCTTCTATTTTTTTAACTTTTGCTCTATCTGGAAATTTTGATGGATTATCTACCATTATGACTTCATCATTAATTAAAGTAACTCTGTATACTACAGAGGGTGATGTCATTATAATTTCCTGTTCATACTCTCTATCCAGTCTCTCCGAAATTATCTCCATATGTAATAAACCCAAAAAACCACATCTAAAACCATAACCTAAGGCAGCTGATGTTTCAGGTTCAAAAACAAAAGATGGATCATTCAAACGGAGCTTATCAAGTGAATCTCTCAGTTTCTCATATTCATTGGGATTTATTGGATACAACCCTGCATAGACAAAAGATGTTGCTTTTCTATAGCCTGGATAAGGCTCTTCTGTGGGATTATTTGCTTCGGTTACAGTATCTCCGACTGTTACACTATGGGCATCTCTTATTATTGCTGTAAAATAACCTACTTCACCGGCTGCTAATTCATCTTTTTGGGTTAAACCTAATCTAAATACGCCTATTTCTTCTACTGTGTATTCTTGTCCATTTGACATAAACATTATTCTCATACCTTTTCTTATAACACCAGAAAAAACTCTTATATGAGCCACAACACCTTTGTAGGTGTCATAATGTGAGTCAAAGATCAATGCTTTTAATTTTTCATCTTTTGGTGCTTTTGGGGGTGGTACTTTCTCTTTTATTGTCTTAAGAAGCTCTGGAACACCTATACCATTTTTTGCTGACACTAAAAGTATTTCATTTTCATCAATACCAAGGAGATCAATAATCTGTTTTTTTGTTCCTTCGACATCAGCTTGCTTTAAATCAATTTTATTTATTACAGGAATGATTGTTAGGTCATATTCCATTGCTAGATATGTATTTGCTACAGTTTGAGCTTCAACGCCCTGAGAAGCATCAACAAGTAATATTGCTCCTTCGCAAGCTGCAAGACTTCTTGAAACTTCATAACTAAAATCGACATGCCCTGGAGTATCTATAAGGTTGAATATGTAAAGTTCACCGTCAAAGTTATATTCAAGCCTTATAGGATGGGCTTTTATTGTTATACCTCTTTCTCTTTCAAGATCCATTGAGTCCAATACTTGCGATTCAGTTACTTTATAAGAGAGATCGCTTAACTCAAGAAATCTATCAGCAAGAGTAGACTTCCCATGGTCAATATGAGCGATTATACAAAAATTTCTAATATTATTTAAGTTTTCCATATTTAATAGTATAACTAATTATAATTTATCCACACATTTTTAATAAATGTTGTTGAAAGTGTGGATATAATTGTTGAAAACTTTTGTTAACTTTGTTGAAAAAGGAGGATAAAAAGATTAATGCAAAATTCCACAATTGTTAGTATCGTTATGGGCAGTGACAGTGACCTAAAGCTATGTATGGAGGCATGTCATATATTTGATGAATTCGATGTTTCTTATGAAGTTAAAGTAATCTCTGCTCACAGAAATACTGAAGAATGCATTAAATTTGCTAAAGAAGCCAAAGATCGCGGTATACAGGTTATAATTGCTGCAGCAGGAATGTCTGCTCATCTTGCAGGTGTTACAGCAGCAAATACAGTTTTACCAGTTATTGGTATTCCCCTTTGCAGAACCAGCCTTTTAGGGTTGGATGCTCTTTTTTCAACAATACAGATGCCTCCAGGAATACCTGTTGCAACAGTTGGAGTTGATTCTTCTGCTAATGCAGCTTTCCTTGCATTACGTATTCTTGCACTTAAAGATAAAAATTTAGAAGAAAAACTGATTAACTACTCTGAAAAGATGAAAAAATCTCTAATTGAAAAACAGGAAAAAGTGGAGAGGAGTCTAAATGATTCAAAATAAAGTAATTTACGAAACTAACCTTATAGATATTAAGCTTCTTAAAAGAGGCAAAGTAAGAGATATATACGATTTAGGAAAACACCTATTATTAATTTCAACGGATAGATTGTCAGCTTTTGATGTTGTGTTTAGAGAGCCTATTCCAAATAAGGGCATTGTTCTAAATAAATTATCTGAGTTTTGGTTTAATAAAACCTCCGAATTAGTCAGGAACCACTTTATAAGCACATTAGTTAGTAATCATTATCCAGAACTTATGAAGTATGAAGAAGAACTAAAGAACAGATCTATGATTGTTGAAAAAACAAAAGTAATACCATTTGAATTCATAGTGAGAGGGCATTTAATGGGATCTGCTTATGAAGAGTATAAAAATGATTGTAAAGTCGGCTCTTATATGTTGGAAAAGGGGTTAAAGTATGGCGATAAGTTACCTAAACCTCTTTTTACCCCATCAACAAAAGAAGAAGGAAAGCATGACAGGAACATAACTTATGAAGAACTAAAGGATTTAATTGGAGAAGCAAAAGCAGAAAAATTCTCAAAGATTTCTCTTAATTTATACGAATTTGCATATAATTATGCATTAAATAGAGGCATCATTATTGCTGATACTAAATTCGAGTTCGGAGAGATTGAAAATGAGATTATTCTTATAGATGAAATCTTTACTCCTGATTCTTCAAGGTTTATTTTAAAAGATGATTTTGATAAAGGAAGAGTAGATAAAAGTCTTGATAAGCAATTTGTTAGGGACTATCTTACCTCAATAGGCTGGAATAAAGAACCACCCCCACCATCACTACCTATGGAAGTAATAGAGGAGACTTCTCAGAGGTATCTTAAAATATATGAGCTTTTAACAGGAAACAATCTTTAAGAAAAGGAGGCTTTTTAAAATGGGCATTCTTGAAGTTAAGAAAGAATTAAATCAAAAATACGTCGAATTTTACAAGGAAGCTTTTAGAGCTGGTACTTTAAGCTGGAAAGAAAAAGAACTCATAGCTATAGGTGTAGCTTTAGGAGCTGGTTGTGAGAGATGTTATAAATTTCATCTTGAAAGGGCAATTAAAGCAGGAGCCACCGAAGAAGAAGTAAGAGAGGCAATAGGCATAGCTGAGGTTGTAATGGCTGGAACTGTGCGAGGAATGTCAGAAGAGCAATAAACTATAATTTAAAAATATTTGTAAACTTTCGTTAAGATCGAGAACTTAAATGTAATTGATGTTTTAATAGCAATTTTATACATAATAAAGATTATAATTATTAAATAATTTTTAAAAATGAGTATAATATAAATGTAATTTACCTTTTATATGGATAACGAATCCTCGACTTTATCTGTGTAATAGGACATTAGGAGGTTTTAATATGTTAGACAAAGAGGAAAAAGCAAAAATTATTAATGAATACAAACTTAATGATTTTGATACTGGCTCTCCCGAAGTTCAGATTGCTATTCTTACGGAGCGGATTAACTATCTTGCTAAACATCTTGAGGTTCACAAGAAAGACCATAGTTCAAGGAGAGGTTTACTCAAAATGGTTGGAAAAAGAAAAAAGCTTCTGAATTATCTAAAAGAAAATCATTTTGAGCGATACGCAAACATTGTTAAAAAATTGAAATTAAGGGGTTAATATAATTAATTAAAATGGATAAAGAGATTAATATTGAAAAAGAAATTGAAGGTGTAAAATACTCGTTTAATATTGGCAAATTAGCAAATCAGGCAAGTGGAGCAGTACTAGCAAGAGCTGGTGAAACAGTTGTATTATCAGTTGTTACGATGTCCAAGGAAATTAATGAAGAGTTAGATTTTTTTCCTTTAACTGTTGATTATATAGAAAGAATGTATGCAGCTGGAAAAATTCCTGGCGGATTCTTTAAAAGAGGTGGTAAGTCATCGGATTATGAGGTTTTAAAATCCCGTCTTATTGATAGGTCAATAAGACCGCTATTTCCAAAATATATAAAAAACGAGGTTCAGGTTATTTGCTATGTTCTCTCTTCAGATGGCGTAAATCAACCAGATATCTTGGCAATAAATGCAACTTCTATTGCTTTGAGTATATCCGAAATACCTTTTAATGGACCTGTATCTGCAGTAAGAATAGGTAGAATGGACGATAAATTTATTACTAATTCTCCATTCACCATTGAGGACGAGACTTTACTTGATCTTGTAGTTGCAAAGACAAGAAAGGCTATAGTAATGGTTGAATCAGGATCAAAAGAAATTTCTCTTGACTTGATGATGGAGGCATTTTCTTATGCAGACGCAAAAAATGATGAGTTTCTAAGCTTTCAAGAGGAAATACTTTCTCAGTTACCCTTAAAGGAAAAAGCAGTCATTCAGGAACCAGTACTAATGGATGACATAAAGACAGCTACTGAAGATTATCTAATAAACAGGATTGAAAATGCTTTATTCAATCCAATAAAGCAACAAAGAGAAAATGCAGTGGATAACCTAAAGCAAGAAATGCATTTAGAGTTAGATCCTTTGTTTCCAGAAAGAACTGGTGAAATTGATCTTGCCTTTGATAAATTTGTTTATGACTATGTAAGAAGGAAAATAGTTCTTGAAAACAAAAGACCAGACGGTAGGGCAATAGATGAGATAAGACCAATTAGTATAGAGGTTGGCCTTTTGCCAAGAGTGCATGGTTCTGGTCTGTTCAAGAGAGGACAAACTCAAGTTTTAACTCTTGTTACTCTTGGAGCGAAAGGTGAAGGTCAGCTTGTTGAGGGTTTGCTTGAGGAAGAGCTTAAACATTATATGCATTATTACAATTTTCCTCCTTTTAGCGTGGGGGAGGTTAGACCATTGAGAGGTCCTGGAAGAAGAGAAATTGGGCATGGGGCACTCGCAGAGCGTGCACTCATTCCTGTTGTTCCAACTGAAGATGAGTTTCCATATACTATTCATGTTGTTTCTGAGGTATTGGAATCCAATGGTTCAAGTTCTATGGCTTCAGTTTGCGGAAGCACATTAGCTCTTATGGATGCAGGAATTCCAATTAAAGCACCTGTTGCTGGTATCGCTATGGGTCTCATAACTAACGAAGATACATATTGTATTCTTACTGATATACAAGGAGTCGAAGATGCTACTGGAGAGATGGATTTTAAGGTGGCAGGGACCAACAAAGGTATTACTGCTTTACAGATGGATGTAAAAACAGAGAAGGTAAACCTCAATATAATACGAGAAGGATTAGAAAGAGCAACAAAAGCATATCTATTTATCCTCGATAAAATTCAAGAAGTGATTTCAACTCCAAGACAAAATCTTTCTAAGTTTGCCCCAAGAATGCAAATAGTAAAAATAAATCCAGAAAAGATTGGTGAACTTATAGGGCCACAGGGCAAAGTAATTAAAAAAATAATTGAAGATACAGGTGCAAAGATTGATATAGAGTCTGATGGAAAAGTTTATGTTTCTGCACCAAATGAAGTGAGCATTAACGGTGCATTAGATGCCATAAAGGACATTACGGAGGATATAGAAATTGGTCATATTTATAAAGGTAGAGTTACGAGTATAAGGGATTATGGTGCGTTTGTTGAGATTAAAAAAGGCAAAGAAGGACTTCTTCATATTTCACAGATCTCTAATAAAAGAATACCCACAGTTGACAGTGTTTTAAAGCTTGGGCAAGAAGTAACAGTAAAAGTTATAGGGATTGACGATCTTGGAAGAATAAGCTTAACAATGAAAGGGCTTTCTGAGATAGAGAACAACGAAAATAATATTGAGGAATGACCGATAATACAGAAGATGCGTGGAAGGAAGAAGTTTTTAAATGTATCGTTCATGAAATTTCTATCTGCAGGAATTGCGAACTCCATAAATCAAGGACCCATACTGTAGCCGGAGAAGGTAACCTAAATACTAAGTTAATGCTCGTGGGTGAGGGCCCCGGATATAATGAAGATAAACAAGGGAGACCATTTGTTGGTGAAGCAGGGAAGGTTTTGTCTGATTTACTTTCAACAATTGGTCTCACAAGAGAGGATGTATTTATAACAAATGCAGTAAAATGTAGACCACCTGGCAATAGAACGCCCTCTATATCCGAAATTATGTCCTGTAAACCTTACCTAATATCCCAGATAGCACTAATAGAGCCAAAATTTATTCTGATTCTTGGCAATGCAGCGCTTGTTTCACTATTAGGTGGGGGCTTTTCCATAAGCAAAGTTCGAGGTAGACCAAAAGAGCAGGACGGAATAATTTATCTTCCTACATATCATCCTGCTGCAGCTCTATACAGAAGAGAGATTATGGATATTATAAAGGAGGATTTTAATTTACTTAAGTCATTAATGAATGGTGGAGAATAATTAAGAATGAATATAAAAGTAGTTTTTTTAGGTGGAATTGACGAAATAGGAAAAAATATGACTCTTTTTGAGTTTGATGATGAAGCAATACTTGTAGATGCTGGTTTTAAATTTCCTGATGCAGAAATGCTTGGTGTAGATAAATTAATCCCTGATATTAGTTATATCCTTAAAATTAAGGATAAAATAAAGGGAATAATTCTTACTCATGGACACGCTGACCATATAGGTGCTATGAGATATATAGTTGATAAATTGGATGCACCAATATATACAACACCTTTAACTTTTGGTATCTTGAAATCGGACCTCCCTGCTTATATTTCAAAAAAAATTAAGTTTAAGGAAATTAAACTACCCTCAACTCACAAGATTGGTAATATTAATGTTGGATTTATAAGAGTGACTCATAGTATTCCTGATGGTTTTGCTGTAACTTTTAAAACTCCATATGGTTACATTGTTCACTCGGGAGACTTTAAAATTGACCAAACACCAATCGACGATAAGCCGATAGATCTTCAAGGATTAGCATCAGTAGGAAAAGATGGAGTATTGCTTTATCTTGGAGATAGCACAAATGCTGATGAAGAAGGTTTTACTGGCTCTGAACGTGTTGTTGGGGAAAAGTTAGAAGATATTATCCGGGCAGCACAAGGGAGAGTGCTTGTTGCTACATTTTCAACAAACCTTCATCGTGTTCAGCAGGTTCTTATGATTGCTAAAAAATTAGGTAAAAAAGTATTGATAGATGGAAAAAGCATTATTGAAGTTATAAATGTTTCATCAAAGCTTGGTTATGGTGATGTGCCTGATGGCTTAACAATTAATAATGATAAACTATCAAAATATAAAGATAATGAGGTATTAATATTGACTACAGGCACACAGGGCGAGCCTTTCTCTGGATTAACAAGACTCGCAAATGAATCTCACGAAATGCTAAAGATTAAAAAAGGTGATCTTGTAATAATATCTGCTGACCCAATACCAGGGAATGAAAGTCTTGTTAATAAGGTGGTTAATGGGCTATATAAGCTTGGAGCGGAAGTTATTTATAAAAGAGAGCATGTGCATGTGTCGGGTCACGGAGCAATAGAAGATTTAAGGACAATGCTCAGTTTGCTAAAACCACGTTATTTTATTCCAATTCATGGTGAATACAGACAAATGTACTCTCATGTAAAGATTGCACTTTCAACAAATGTTAATCCTAAAAATGCTCTGATAGCAGAAAATGGAGCTGTAGTCTCAGTAAAACCAAATGAAATGAAAATAGTGTCACGTGTACCAGCTGAACCAACAATGATAGATGGAAAGATTGTTGGAGATATAGAATATTCTGTTCTGGACGAAAGAAGACGACTCTCTAAAGAAGGTGTAGTAAGCGCTGTATTTTTAATAAGCAGACAGAACAAAAAACTTATTATCGACCCAATTATAGAAACAAAAGGTTTTATATCGCAAAGATTTTCTGGTAAAGTCTTAAGTGCTGCTAAAGCTGGTTCAAAAGAAATTGTTGAAAAATGGGCTCTTGAGAATAGTAGCAGGAGAGAGCTTGAAAATACTCTTAGAAAGTTTCTTCAGGGTAAAATTATTGAAGTCACACATAGAAACCCAATAATTTTTGTTACTGTCCTTGAAGGATAAAGTGAATGTAAAAGTTTTTGTTAGGGGCACATTAATCGCTGCTCTTTATTTCGCGCTAACTGTTGCCCTTCAACCGGTAAGTTATGGACATATTCAGATAAGAATTTCAGAGATTTTAGCTGTTTTACCTTACTTTTTCCCTGAATCTATTGCAGGATTGACAGTTGGATGTATATTAGCCAATTTATTTTCTCCATTTGGCTTAATGGATGTTGTTTTTGGTGCTTTATGCACGCTAATTGCAGCAATTTTAACTTACTCAGTAAGAAAAATAAAAAAGCCTTATCTGGGGATTATCCCACCGATTTTAATAAATGCTCTTGGAGTAGGATTATATTTATCAATTTTAACAAATAATCCTCCATCTTTTGAGATTAATCGATTTTTTTTCTTTAGCTTGACAATTGCAATCGGAGAAGCTATATCAGTAGGTATTGGAGGTTCTATAATTATTACTTACCTTTTAAAGAGGAAAAAGTTTAGTCTATGATTGCAGGAATTGCTCAAATTAAACCTATTTTTGGAGATCTTTATAGAAACATTGAAAAACATCTTTCTTATATTAACCTTGCGAGGGAGAATGGAGCAGATTTAATCATTTTTCCTGAAATGTCTTTAACGGGTTATTATCTAAAAGACCTTACTTCTGAGCTTGCAATTGGACCAGATTTTTCTATCCTAAAGC
>JAGPKI010000125.1 GCA_018054005.1 Caldisericia bacterium | reverse complement strand
TCCCAGTTCCGGAATATGTATGTATTTAATATCCATAAGATTACAAAAATTTTCCAATTGCTTTAAATTAAATTCCGGTTTCATACTAATTGCATTTGCCCTTACATCAATGAGCACTTTTATTCCGTAAAAAACAAGATACGAAAGATATTTATCAATACTTTTACCTTCATATCCTATCGTAAATAAAGAAGGGTTTGTAGTATCTGGAATATTAGCTTTAATTTTGGACATTTCTGCAGCTGATAAAATAGAATTTGCTTTACAGCTTTTGATGGCAAATTGAGGATATTTTCTATAGACATATTGCATTAATTTCTTCGTTGAAAACATACTATATCTGGATATAATATTATTTAATATATCCCTACGCTTTGGAATTATATTTATATAATTTGGGTTAATTGCGCGGTATTTATTCTGCTTAAAAATCAGAAAATTATTCCTAACTAAATAATCCAAATCCTTTTGTAATATAAATGAATAGGGACCATATTTATAGGGAACAAAATCATAAGAAACCTCATCCTGCCTATAATTTGCTAAAAACATAAGCTTTTGTAGTTTTACTTTACCTATTCCATTCTGTTGGGAAATCAAATAAAGAATCTCTTGCTGCCTTTTATATAACATCCTTTCCTCTATTCAACCAATATTTCATTTTCAACCATCGTTGCATTAATAAACAGATTTCCTTCTCAGTATTACAAATATTTATTATTTATTTAACATACGGAAGCTCTATTTAACCGATTTTCAATCATATCTTTTAAAGTAACCATAAATGTTCTCCTTTCATCTTTTGTCAATCCTAAATAATTGAAAATGATATCATCGAGTTCAATTCTATAACTTTTATTACATTCCACAAAAAAATCATCTACCTTTTCTGTTAATAATGGTTCTAATATATCACAATAATCCTTATATTCTATTTTTGTAAAGAGACGAAATAAACCTATGCTATTTATTGAGAACTTTAATGCACCACCTCCAAGATTTGATAAACCAAGAATTTCCCTTTGAAAAACTCCAAATGAAGAGTTAAGTTGAATAAAAATACTATCTATGCTTTTTTCTTCTATAGGAATAATCTTATAAAATTCCTTAAAATATATTTTGTCCAAATTTCTTATTACTATATGTCTTGAGCCAAAAGTACGAGGATATAATATAGGCGCGATAATATCATTTCCATGGGACGGCTTGATTCCTTTTCTTATTACACCAGGGGTATTTGTATCTACACCGAGAACATTAATATCCTTTACAGATTTAACAAAATACTTTGTTGGATATTTATCGCTAACGCTGTTATCATGTATGTATCCTTTAATTACAGCAATTTTATTCAAATTGACTAACTTATTCTCACATTTTTCTAATATATTTAAAAAGAAGTGTGGAGATCTAATATAATAACTACCCCACATATTACCAATATATTTATTATCCGTGCTATTATTTAGTCCTTCTTCCAAAAGTTTTATTCTTGGAACCGGATTTACTCTTAAGTCATCATAATCTATACGATTTTGTGTTTCTTCAATTGTAAGGAAGTTTTCGGTATAGAGAGAACTTTCAAAAGGAAGTTTGAAGGCAGCAAAGCGGATTAAATCATCAGAAGCAACCATTTTTTGTTTTGCTCCAATAACAGCAATAATAGTATTTATATCTGCAGTTCGGAATACTCTTTTGCTTAAATTATCAAAAATGAAATAAACAGGGCAGTTTTCCAAAAGGAATTTTTGTAACCAAGCACCGAATTCTACATCCAGCCAGGAATTGGAAGAAATGTAAGTTAAAATACCTTTACTATTTAGCAAACGCAGCCCTCTGATATAAAAGAAGGTATAGAGATCACTTTTACCATTGATAATAGATTCTTTCAGGTCTTGGGGAAAATCCTGAGCTGCCATTGTTCTCAGCAGACCTTTATAAGTATTTCTATCTATTTTTCCCAAAGGGTCTTCAATTTCTTCTTGAGGAACATAAGGTGGATTACCGATAACGATATCAAAACCTTCTTTTCTAATAAAAACTTCAGGAAAATCTATTTTCCAGACGAAAGGAAGATTATTGTTGTTTATCTGATTTATTTCATTCTCCAGCGTATCAATCTGATATTTTAGTATTTCTTCTTCACACTTCTTTTTATTGGTTGTTACAACAAGTTCCATCTTGTAATCTGAATTAAAAATATTAGTTTGAACTTCTTTAACTGATTCTCTTTTCAACCTATTTAACGAGGACAGAAGTTCTCTTCTTTTTTTCTCTAGAATTTGAATATAGAGTTCTCTCTGTTTATGTTCAATCTCTTGCTGTTTATTTGGATATTTGTTATAGAAATAGTCATTTTTCAGTTTAATCAATTCGTTAATATTATTTTGAATTTGAGGGCTAATTAATCCTTCCCCTGAGACAGGGAAAAGATAATCTCCCAAAATTTGAATAAGCGAATCGCCCTGTCTTATCTTAAAATCAAAAGAAGGGAGCAATGGTTCTTCGCTGTTTTTTAAATTATCCTCTGCTTCAATTAAAAGTGTAATCCACAATCTTAATTGAGTAATCCAAACAGCCCATTGTTTTATTTCCACTCCATAAAGGGACTGAAAAATAATGCGTTTTTTGCGTTCAAAAGGATTACTTGGGGTCTCCTGCTGTAAAAACTTTTCATATAGTAAACATTCAATTTCGTCTAAAATATTTAGCATTCCCACAGCAAAAGCTCCGGAACCGATGGCCGGATCGCAAATTGTGATTTGTTCCAATTTATCTAATATATCCTTAGCTTCTTCGGGAGTAAATTCTCCTGGGGTTTGATCTCCTTCATCACCATATTCTGGAAAAAACAGTTTATACAAGTTATCCAGTTTGAGAGAAGGCAAACAATTTCTCTGTAGATATTTAACTAAGGAGATGCGGCACATAAAATCAACTTCCAAGCGAGGGGTATAAATTGCCCCATATTCTTTGTTAATCAGCTTTTCAAAGATAATCCCCAAAAATTCTGGATTGAGTTCCAATTCTTCATCATAGAGTGTATTTTCTTCCAAAGTGAAATTGTAGCTAAACAGGAATTCTATAAATTTTATAATTGCTTCATTAGTGATATATAAAGCATCCAAATCGTAATCTTGGTGTTTACGAAAAAGGCCTCCATTTAAGTATGGCATATTAACTAAATAGGTTTTATAAGGTTCGGAAATATGAGGAAAGCCAAATTTATTTTTTTTTGAAGGTGCCAAATTCAATGCCTGAAAAAATAAAGGGCAAAGTAAATCCTGATAAATACCATTATTATGGAGCTCAGGATTATAGGATTTTAGGTAATCCTGAATAAAATTATTATTCCCCAGCCAACCTTTCTTTTGCACGAATCCCAGAAAAATGATTCTAATAATAAAGAGAAGGCCAAAATCACCACTCTGTTGTTCACTAACTTCCTGATTATATAAATGCTTAATACCCTTTTTCAGTTCGTCATATTCATTCTTAAATTCCTGATAGAACAAATCTGAAACTCTTTCCACAGAAAACATCTCTTTTAATTCTGCCAAAGAATCCATTTTATATTTACTAAGTTGAAGCTGATATGTTTTATTGGGTAGATTTTCACTTACATAGAAAGAATGCCTGCGATAATTGCTATAACTTCTTTTTGTCCCTTTATATATAGGGTAGATTAAGCTAAAGCGAAAGGAATTATTGGCATCATAGAAAACAAATAACCCGGCTTGGAGATATTCATTTTTTAGGATTTCAATAGCTTTATCAAATTGCTTTTTGCGGGCAGTTCTATCAGTTAAGGGTTTCTTTACTTGTATTAGATAAATCCCACAATGGGTTGCATCTTCAAAATTCAATTTACCTATAGTAGATGTATTTGTAAATAAATTATCATTATACTTTGGCATAAAACTTGTCGTTTCTGAAAATACATTAGAATTAGTATGGAAATAGGAAATCCACTGAGAAGGGGAAAAATTGGAAGGGATAACAAGATTTGATTTTAATTCCATTTTTGATTCTCTATAGCTACAATGATTTGAGGTTCATATACTTTTAAGCTGA
>JAGPKI010000124.1 GCA_018054005.1 Caldisericia bacterium | reverse complement strand
GAATAGACATTTATGAATAAAATATATTTCTTGCAGAAATGCTATTTTATCCTAAAATATTTTTGCGAATGAATCTGACACAATTTTAAATACTGGAGAGTAATATTTGAATGATTTAAAGGATTATTCATTAAAAGTATTAGTAACGATACTTATAATCGGAGCAATAGCATTATTAGTTTATATTTTCGCTTTTGTTAAAGATATAATTCTAATTACTTTTCTTTCTATAATTATTTCACTTTTCATAAGAAATATAGCTAAAATTATTGAGTCAAGATTAAAGCTTAAAAGATGGTTGTCTTTTACTCTTGCAATTATAGCACTTATTCTCGTTTTATTTTTACCATTTGTTTCAATATATATGCCATTTGCAGCACAGGCACAAAATCTTATTAAAAATCTTCCTAACATAATTGGTGGTTTAGAGGATTTTCTTAAAAATTTGACTTCCTTTTTTCCATCTCTAACAAATGCAATAAAAATAGAAGATATTACTCAAACTATGATAACAAGTATACAAAATCTAATAGGAAGCTCTCTGGGTTACATAGCTACTGCTTCTGGCTGGATTGTAAACTTTTTTATTATGATTATTCTTGCAATATTTTTTGCTTTAAGTCCAGCAGAATATCGAGATATGTTTTTAGGTTTATTCCCTGTAAAAAATAGAAATACAATAACCATCACTATAAGAGAAATTGAGGAAGTTCTTAAAAATTGGATAAATGGCATATTGCTCGCAATCTTTTTTGTGGGTGCAGTAACAACTTTAGGTTTCTGGTTAATAGGTCTTGACTATTTCCTTGTTTTTGGTATAGCTGCGGGTTTTTTAGAGATTATTCCTTATTTTGGTCCATTTCTGGGATGCATTGCTCCAGCTATTTATGTTTTAATTCAGTCACCATCAAAAATTATTCCAATCATAATAATTTATTTAATCATTCAATTTCTTGAAAATAATTTCCTTCTTCCCTTTATTATGAGAAAACAAGTAAAATTACCCCCAGCAGTAACAATTATTGTAATTCTTGCTATGGGAAAACTGCTCGGTTTTCTTGGCATTATTGTTGCAGTCCCACTTTTTGCAATAATTCTTTTGCTCTTCAATAAATTTACTTCTGGCAGAGAAGTTTATTTGTCTGATTCAAGTATTCTTAAGTGACACTCAAATGGTAGACATAACCATAATCACAGAAGGAATATCAAATCTTTTTAAAATCGGCGGAGTCTCTACTTGGCTTAGAGATTTAACTGAAGGCATTCCTGACATAAATTTTTCCATTATTAATTTTTCATTTATTGATAATGATTCTTCTATACCAATGAATCAGAGCCAAAATAACTTAAAATCATTTAATAATATACTTCTTAAAGACTATCCACTGAGTTTACGACAAATTGAGCAAATATTTAAAAGCCATGAATTTGAAGAGGCAAAAATTTATCATGCTACTTCCACTGGTTGTGCATCTTTATATGCAATGCAACTATCTAAAAAGAGGGCAAAACCATTTATTTTAACAGAACATGCAATTTACTGGAAAGAGTCACAAGAAACTAACGAGCTTGAAAGTGGTATAGAAGCAGGTAAGAAAATCACTCGAAAATTAAGGTCTATTGCTAAAGACGCATATAAGGAAGCTAAAATAATAATTTCGCCAACAGATTTTACAAGAAATATTCAAATTAGCGAAGGAGCCAACTCAAATAAATGTAGAGTTATAAACAATGGCGTAGATCCTGAAAGATTCAAATTTAATTATAGATTTCCTATTAAAAGAGTAGGTTTTGCAGGTAGAATCGCAAGAATAAAAAATATAGAAAGAATTATAAATATATGGAAATTAATTAGTAGCAAGAATCCAGAATTAAAGTTTTTCATAATTGGGCCAATAGATGACTTAGATTATTACAATTATTTAAAAGAACTAATAAATTCACTAAATCTTGATTCGAATGTTGAATTTGTTAATTCCTACAACAGAGAAAACTGGGTTCAAAGAATAGACCTACTTCTCTTAGCGAGCAAGATGGAAACACAACCATATGTTGTTCTTGAATCTTTTGCGTCTGGTATTTTGACGGTTGTGCCAAATATTGGAGGATTACCAGAAACAGTTAAAGATGCTGGTTTTATTTACGATTTTAGAGCAAAAGACGAGGAAATAGCAATTGAAGTATTAAATTTAATATCTGATGAGGCTTTATTTAAAGAAAAAATTTTAAAAGGCAGAAAATTGGCTGAAGAAACTTACAACATAAAAAGAATGTTGAATGAGTACGAAAATATTTATAATAAATTTCTCTATAAATCATCTAAATAAAAGAAATATATTATAATACTTAATCTACATCAGCACTAACCGGTGAAAGAAATTGGCTCATATAGAGGTCGTAATAAAAACCATTTGCTTCCATAAGCTCTTCATGATTACCTTGTTCCACGATTTTCCCTTTATTCATTACTAATATTGTGCTTGCATCTCTTATGGTAGATAGTCTGTGAGCTATGATAAAGCTTGTGCGACCTTTTCTAAGTTTAGCCATGGCTTTCTGAATAAGCATCTCAGTGCGAGTATCTACTGAACTTGTAGCTTCATCAAGAATCAGTATTTTAGGGTTA
Source organism: Caldisericia bacterium (assembly GCA_018054005.1). Taxonomy (GTDB): domain Bacteria; phylum Caldisericota; class Caldisericia; order UBA6126; family JAGPKI01; genus JAGPKI01. The sequence goes on along the minus strand of JAGPKI010000124.1, from coordinate 1,463 downwards.
ATTAAGAAAGCTCGTGCTATTGTTAATAGCTGTTTCTGTCCCTGAGATATATTTGAGGCATCACCAGTAAGAATAGTATCGTAACCTTCTGGAAGAGTTCTTATAAAATGGTCAATATATGCCTCCTGAGCAGCTGCTCTTATTTCTTCAAAAGAGGCATCATCTTTACCATAGGCAATATTATCTCTAATAGTTCCATTAAATAACCATGTATCCTGTAATACCATTCCAAAAATTCTGCGCAAATCATCCCTTCTCATATCTCTTATATCTATGCCATCTATAGTTATGCGTCCACTGTTTATCTCGTAAAACCGCATAAGCAGGTTAACTAAAGTTGTTTTTCCAGCTCCTGTTGGACCTACTATGGCTACAGACTCACCTGGCAGAGCCTCTAAATTCATATCTTCAATTAATGGTGTATCAGAATTATAGCTAAAGTAAACATGTTCAAACCTTACATGACCTTTTACATCTTCAAGCACTACTGGATTTTCAGTATCAGGCATTTCTTCTTTTTCATCCAATAATTCAAATACTCTTTCGGCAGAGGCTACAGTGGATTGCAAAACGTTTACTATGCTTGCAACCTGTATCACAGGTTGTGTAAACTGTCTTGAATACTGAATAAATGCCTGTACACCCCCAAGGGTAATTTGCCCTGTAGTTACACGTATCCCACCGATAATACATATAACTACGTAGTTTAAATTATTCAGCAAGTTTACAGATGGTCTTAATATACTTGAAATGAATTGAGCTTTAAAACTTGATTCGTAAACTTTATTATTTTCCTCATTAAAACGTGTTATTGCCTTATCTTGTTGATTATAGGCTTCTATAATATTGTGACCAGTAAAAGTCTCTTCTATATGCCCGTTTAAAGATCCAGTGCTATCCCATTGAGCTATAAAATATTTCTGAGACCTTCTTATGATAAACATTGTTATTAAAAGAGAAAGAGGTATTATTGCAAGAGTAATCCACGATAGAAGTGGACTAATAGAAAACATCATGATAATAACTCCCACTAAAACCGCCAAGGCATGAACAAGCTGGGTGATGCTTAGTTGAAGAGTATGAGCTATATTATCTATATCATTTGTCACACGACTTAATATGTCACCATGGGAATGATTGTCATAATATTTTAAAGGTAATTTGGCAAGTTTACTATCAATATCTTTTCTAAGTTTATATACAGTCCTCTGAGCAACACCTGCCATAGTATACTGCTGTAGCCACCGGAAAAACGCAGCCAAAAGATATATACCTAAAAGTGTAATCAATATATTCTGCAAAGCATTAAAGTCTATACCTTTACCGGGTGTCACATCCATTGCAGAGATCATATCTGCTAATTGATCCTGCCCCTTATCTTTTAAATCAGCTATTATCTGGTCTTTTGTCATATTAGCTGATAATTGCTTACTTACTATTCCTTCAAATAATACATTAGTAGC
>JAGPKI010000017.1:9166-18268 GCA_018054005.1 Caldisericia bacterium | reverse complement strand
GTTCACCTAATGCAAATGGTGTATTTGATACAGATTGTAAACTTCCTTGTCCTGCAACATACAAGGTAGTACCCAAGAATGAGAATTGTAAGTTTTATCCTGAATCTCAAGAAGTAAAAGTGCCATGCTGCCCAGATTATGCAAAGGTTGAATTTAAGTGTGAATGCGAAAGCAAAGGAATAGGCGAAATTGTTCTGTTTTTTAAAAGAATTCACTCTTACATTTCGAAATTATTGAATGTAGCCCTTTAGTAATTACCTCGGCTCAAATAAATATTCGCCTCCTCTTAGCTTTGGTTCTTGCTTTGTTAAGAGGAGGCTTTATTTTATATTTTAACATTTCATGGCATTCCTGACACAACACAAACATGAAAATATTGTCTATAATCACTTTGTGTGCCTCTTATATAATTAAACAATATAAATTCAACCTCTTTATTAAATATAATTTTATAATTTTGGGGTTATTATTTTCGGAGAAATAAAAAAATTTAAATATGTTTTCGTACTTAATAAACATATATATCTTTAATAAATAATTAAGTTTGCAAAAACTCAAATTTTAATTTAAAACAAAAGTTGAAAATTCCATCCCTTATAATATAATTACTCAAATTATTTTAGGCTTCTTTCCTGTTAGAAAATGTTTAAGATATATTAAACCTATTATATTAAGAGGTGAAAAATATGGAAAAATCTTATACTTGTCCTAAATGTGGTAATCAATTATTGAAAGTTAAGATAGTGGAAGATGAAAAAGATATAGAAAAGTATTATTGTGATATTTGTGATAATTCATATGATGAATCAAAACTAAAACCTAATAAAAATGTGAAACTGATAAAAAAGACTTCATTTTCTAAGAGCAGTAATAAGAAAAAAAGTACTAAAAAATCAAATAAACATAAATAAGCATTTAACAAAATATCATAAAAATCAGATAAAAATTAAATATTAAAAATTTATAAAATTACTATTTTCATTTAAACTATTAATGAATATTTTAATTTTGCGGAGAAAATAATGGAAAATAAAAATGATATGTTTTTAGTAAAAGTAAGGGCAAAAGTAGAACTTGTAAATTGTAGTTCAAACAACAAAAAAATAAATATAGGAGACAAAGTTATCTTCCAAGATCATGATGAAAAAAAATATGGAATGGTAATTTCATTACAACCTCTTATAGAAAAAAATACATCTCTACCAATTATCATAGACACATCATCAATGCATTCTTTAGATGATTTAAGTAATATTGCAGATTACGAAAAAGAAGTACTCGAATTTTGTAAGGAGAGAGCAAAAAACTATAAATTAGATATGGATTTTCTTAAATCAGAATGCTCTCTCGATATGTCGAAAGTTACAGTCTATTTTATGGCAAATACAAGAATCGATTTTAGAGAATTAGTTAAAGACGTAAATAATATGTTAAAAGGTCGTAGTAAATTAGAGCTTTGGCAGATCAACTCAAGAGAAAAGGCGTTTATTTTAGGAGGTTTAGGTGTATGCGGAAGAGAAATTTGTTGTCGCCTGATTGGGAAATTTCCTGATTCAGTTAGTATTAGAAGTGTAAAAGATCAAGGTCTTGAAATTAATCCATCAAAAATAACAGGACCTTGCGGAAAGCTAATGTGTTGCCTTACTTATGAACACACTCAATATATTGAAATGGCAGAAAATTTTCCAAAAGAAGGAACTAAAGTATCTGTCAATGGGAAAACAGGCACAGTTAAAGCAAATAATATTATTAAAAATACTATTACAATTGAATTTGATGATTCCATAACAGTTGAACTTAATAGGGAGGAACTACTAATTTCTGACAATCAATCTATATGACAAGATTTATCTTAACTTTTATTTTTGTTGTTTTTTTATTATTTAGTTTACCGTTTACAAGTTACTGTATGCAGCAAAGTGAAAGTCAAGTTCTTGTTAACTCTAACTTTTTTCCTTACATTTATGTAAAATTAACCAACAATAACTCAAATAACTTTGTTAGTTCGGTAAAAGTAGATGAAAAAGAAATAACAAATTACGAATATACTCAATTCTCAATTCCAAAAAATAAAAAATTGATTCCAGTTTTACTTATAGAAAATTCCAAGAAAATGGTTGATTTAGGTTTTGATATTGAGACTAAGAACCTGCTTCTTCATATAAAACAATCACTACCAGAGAAAGAAAATACACTTGCTTTTACTTTTAACACTGAATTAGAAAAAATAAAGGGGTCGTTTCTAACAGTAAATTTCAGTTATAATCCTAATGCAAGATTAATTGATTCATTAATATTGGTCACAAACATAATAAAAAATATAGATGATTACCCCTTTATTATCCTTATTGGAACAGGAGAAGATAGAGGAAGTAAAACAGAAATATTTTTTCCCTCATATCCAATAGTTTACATTGATGTCAAGAACAGTATTAATGGTATGAAAAAAATTGAACAAATTGCAGAGCTTTCTTCTGGTTTTTCAATTAATTTATCAGATGTTTCTGACTATAGCAAAATCGAAGAAAGAGTAAAAAAAAATTTAAGCACTTATCCTTCTCTTCTTCTGTTAAAAACCCCGTTTAAATATAGTCTATCTAAAAAACACAATATTACATTAGAATTAAATAATGGAAAGAAATATGTAGAAAAATTTAATGTTAAAGGTTTATCAATAATAATACCATGGTTGATATTAACGCTTACTATTATCTTAGGTTATTATGCATACTTTTTATTAAAAAAGATTGACTCAAAAAAAGAACCTCCGATAAAAACAAGCAACAATAATATTGGTTGGCTTGAAATCTTTCTTAGAAACGGAAAAAAGAAAATTATTATTGATAGTAGAGAATTTATGATTGGTTCCGCAGATAGTTGTAATTTACAAATCAATGATTTTGAAATTTCAGCTTTACATTGTATTATTAAGAATGTGGAAAATGGATTTGAATTAATTGATTTGAATAGTAGGAATGGTATATATGTTAACTCTCTAAAAGTTTCATCTAAACTATTAGAAGATGATGATTTTATTAGAGTGGGCTCAACTATAATGATTTTTAAAAAAAGAGTAATAACAAGTAATGAAACTTAAGAAATTATTAACTCTTATTCTTGTTCTTATATTAATTATTATTCCTTTCCGCGCAAATTTAGCCGTTAACTCCGAAAAAGTAATAAAAGTTTATTCAGAATTAACTACCTTATATTCTTTTACAGATTCGATTGAATATATGACTCTGTCTCAAAATGGTGAAAAAATAGTTTTTCTAACAAAAAGTAAAAATACTAAAAACTATTCAGTTTATGTAGCCTCTTCTAATGGAATGGGTATTAAAGAAGTTTTTAGTTCTGGAAAATATAAAGTTGGTACTGAAGAAATATATCTTGAGCCTGTTCAGAATTTACCATTTATAAGTGGAGATGGTTCTAAAATAATATTAGGGTTACAGGCTTCTAAAAGCATTTCATCAAGAAATGATTATTTTTTGGTATATGATATTAAATCAGAAAAAAAAGAATTCATTCCTCTTCGTATTCTTGTAAAAGGCTCTGAATATATAAGGTTCCCCAGAGCAAATCTCAATCATTATCCTTTCTATACAACTGATTACAACGCTAAGAAAATAGTTACACAAGTTGAAATCGGGGTTGATGGGTTACTATGTAATGTATATGATTTTGCAATTGTGATAATGAATATAGATGGTACAAACCAAAAAATTCTTATTGGACCAACAGCTTTTGTTAGCAAAGAGTGCACGTTTATGTGGAGTGATTATCCTAAATCTCCTCATTACCCCTCTCTTTCATACGATGGTAAAAAAGTGGTATTTTATAGCAAGGTTTTTATGAGTGAAGAACCAATTGATAGGACTGGTGAATTATTTGTAATAAATTCTGATGGTTCTAATCTCAGACAGCTTACTTCCTCAAAACGTTTTGATAAAAAAATAGAAAGTTTGGGGCAATTTTTATTAAACTATTATAGCTCAAGAATTTATTTCAAATCTTTCAATAATGGCACAATAATGCTCTCTTCCATACCAATCGATGGTGGAGAAATCCAAAATCACACAGAAATTCCTGAAAATTCTCCGTTCTTTCTTAGCGGAGATGGTAGAAAGTTGTTCTTTATTTCAGATAAGTTGTCAAAAAGCCTCGTATACTACGATATTATGAAAGAAACAACAAACCTCGTTTTAGATTATACTTTTAGTGGTAAACCAAATAATTATGGCACTCTGAACTCATTAGATATAAAAAATTTCAATACTACAAACTTAACCAACTTTTCAGGAAACTATATTCTAATTAAAAATAGTTTGTTTCAAAATGATTGGGTATATGGTATTAGTGTAGATGAAAATTTATCTTCAAACCAAGAATTAGTTGCTGAACTTAAAATCAATAATCCTACAGTAAAAGTGGATGAAAGATTAATTTCGCTTGATGTTGCTCCATATATAAAGAATGGTAGGGTAATGGTACCAGCAAAATTAATAGGAGATATATTCAGTGCAAAAGTTATATGGTATGACAGAAATCAATGCTGTTATATAAGATATAATGGGAATCTTTTAATATTTTATCTAAAAAAAGATTATATCTGGTTTAACGGTGAAAATAAAAAGATAGATACAACCCCCGAAATAAAGTCTGGGAGGTTTTTTGTTTCAATTAAAACTTTGTCAGAATATATGAATCTTAAGCTTGATTGGAACGCTAAATTACAAACTTTAAAAATAGAAAGAAAAAACTTAAAATGAACCAACGAGCTTTAATCAAAAAGCATTTCAACTTTGGTATAGGCTTAATTTATAAAGCTGGCAAAATACTTATAAATTCTTTTAACAATGAGAGAATAATATCAAACAAAGGTGAAATAGACCTTGTCACTGACGCCGACTACAAATGTGAAAACTATATCGTAGAAAGCATTCTAAAAAAATTTCCAAACCACTCAATTTTAACTGAAGAGAAAGGGTCGAGAAATGGAAATAGTGATTTTTTATGGATCATAGATCCACTTGATGGAACCACTAATTACTCAAGAAAATTACCTATATTCTCAATATCAATCGCTTTTGCAGTGGAAGGAGATATTAAATTTGGTTTAATATATGCGCCAAAACTAAATTCTATTTTCAGTGCAATAAAAGGAGAGGGTGCTTTTGAAAATAATAAAACTATACATGTTTCCAATGTAAGTGACATTGGAAAAAGTTTTCTTGTAACTGGCTTTCCTTATGATATAAGAAGTACAGATTATGATAATATTGATATTTTTGCATTTCTTTCAAAAAAAACTCTTGCTATAAGAAGACTTGGTTCAGCTTCAATAGACATTTGCTATGTAGCTTCTGGAATTTTTGATTGCTTTTGGGAGCTCAAACTTAAATTATGGGACTATGCAGCGGCATCTCTAATATTAAAAGAGGCTGGTGGTAAATTCACTGATTTTAATGGAAATGAGATAAATGTTTCTGGAAACATAGTTAATTCTGTGATAGGTTCTAACTCAATAATTCATTATGAAATACTTGACATTATCAATAGTTTTATTCATTAAACTCAATGCTTAAAAAAATTCTAATATTAGTTTTAATAATTATTTCAATTTTTCCTACACTTAATGTTTATACAACTAATTCTGAAATATTTATACCATTAGATTCTAAAAGTTGGCAGGGAGGAGGACAGCTTTCTTTTAATAGTAGTTCTTACCTTGAATGGTGCCCAAAAGAAAAAGGTTCTTTGATTCTCACAAGAAATATACCTTCAAATTGGGAATGCTTCAATTGTATAAAATTTGATTGTCATTCTTTAGTAAACACTTCTTCATGGATCTATATTATGATAGGTACTTATGGTAATTCCTATCTTTACTCATATATAACTATTAATTGGACTGGATGGAAAAGTTTCACTTTGACTTTTAATGAATTGTTTTCATCATTTGCTAAAGTAGGTACTCCTGATTTGAGAAAAGTAAGATACATTGCATTTCAAACTCACCCAGATGCATTTTTAAATGTTTCCAAATGTAGTATTTACATAAGTAATTTGAGACTCTCTTGGCATAAAGATGAGAATTTAAATGATTATAATCTTAAATTACCTCCTTCAAAAAATAATGATCTTTTATTTAATGAATCAAAAATTCAAAACATATGCAATTTGCTTGCTAATAAAGAAAATAAGAATCTTTCTAAAGTTTTTGTAGAATTAGTAAAAAATGCTAAAAATATATTTAATGATAGTGCAAAGGTAAATCTCTCAGTTATAAGAGATGCTGCACTTTTAGGAAGAATTAACAATGATAGTACATTTAAAGAGTTATCACTTATAAATTTATCCAACATTGATGAAACTCACTGGGATAAACTTATAAAGGAAAATGATATCCTTGTTCAAGAAGATTTCATAAACTATGTTATTGCTTTCGATCTTTTAAGAGATGAAATTGAACCCAATTCTAAAACCTATTTAACAATACAAAGAATAATAAATTATGTAGCTTTAAAAGAAATAGAAACCTGTAAATATTGGATATCATATTATCCATATGGTTATGCTAACAATCACGTAACGAGAGCAGCTTTGGCAGCAGGCATAGCAATGTTAGCAGCAGACCCAACCAGCAACAAAAGAGATGAAATATTCAACTTATCTCTTTATATTCTGGACAGATTTTTTAATTTTCAATTATCTTATGAAGGAGTTTTAAATGAAGGAACTCATTATTTTACTTACCTTACTGAAATTCTTTCATATTTCGCACATTTTCTAAAGAATTTAACTAACTTAAATATTTTTTCAGATTTTCCTTTTTCTGACAGACTCAAAAACCTCGTAGAATGGAGTATAAAAATAAGAATGCCAAATGGTTTTTTGCCTAGTATTGATGATTCCTGGCAAAGCAGAGTTATTTATCCTCAAAAATTTATTTCGGAATTTTTCCCTAATAATTCATCCATATTAAATTGGGCTTCTTTAAATGTATTTTCTAATTCTTCTATCAATAATGAACCATGGAACATAGTAAAAAGTCTATATATTCCATTGTATCTTTACACTTACAAAGAAAAAGATGAAGTTTCAGAGCCATATTTTGAACCATCACAATTTTTCGCTTCAGATTCAGAAATTGTTTTTAGAGAAAATTGGAAGAACGATAGTGCCTACCTTCTTCTTACAGGAAAATCATTATCATCTCTACATGAACATGATGACACAGGCAATATTCAGATTTATGCAAATAAATGTCCTATCCTTTTAACAAGCGGTTATGGTCCAAATGGATGGAGTTCCACTAATAGGGATTACTATGTAAGTGCGAAAGCTCATAATGTAATTGAGGTTGATGGTAAAGGTCCAAAAGGATTCTATAATGGTGGCGTAGGACCAATAGATTTTTCATCTGTTTCTGATTTTAGAACATTTTCAAAAATTGATTTTGCGAATGTTGTCATAAGCCATAATGTTAACTTTAACGATGTCTCACACAATAGATTTGTCTATTTTATAAAAAAAACTGACAATACACCATTTTATGCAGTTATTCTTGATGAATTAAATTCAACGTCAGAAAAAACTTTTTCCGCAAATTTTCACCCTGCAGGCGAACTTATGTCCAAAAAAGAGAAAGAAATTATATATGGAGTAAAAAATTTAGATAATGAGGATATAAAAATAAAAGTTGTAAATATGTTTGATTGTAAAACAACCATAGAGAATGGATTTTATTCACCTTACTGGGGGGAAGAAGTAAAAACAAAATATATAAAATATAGCCTGTATGGGAAAAAAGATGCCACTTTTGGAACTGTAATACTTCCACATAATGCCGATGAGTTAATTGATCTAAATACTTCAAGTTATAAAAGTAATGGAGTAACTGAATTTAGTATAGCAGTTAGTGGAAAAGAATTTAATTTTATAGATTATTTCACAGTAGATAATAAAGGAAACTTAAAACAACTAAAATATACAGGGAGTGATGCAACAATTTCCTATATGCGAAAAGATAACTTAAATAATGAAATTATGACATATTTTGTTGAGAATTGTAGTTACTTAAACCTAAATCAAAAGGAAATATTCTTCTCTCCTAATAAATTTAAATATATTTATTTTTCAAAAAATAGCCCTCTTTATAAATATTACTGTGAGTTTGAATTGAATTATCCATCAGCGAGAACATTCTTCAATTTTTCAGACTTTAACTATGTTTTGTTGGATGGAAAAAAGATTTCTTTCGAAAGATTTAAAAAAGGAATATTTTTAAACCTTCCCGCAGGTAAACACATTCTTACATTTAATTAAAAAAGGATTAAGGTAATAATGGTTAATACAAATTAAATATGTAGATTCTTTGCTAACGCTCAGAATGACCTCTCACCCCATTATCACGAGAGAGCATCATCTTAAGCGATCCAAAGGATCTGAGTATTCCTCCGAAAATAATAACTCCAAAATTATAAAATTATATTTAATAAAGAGGTTGGATTTATATTGTTTAGTTATATAAGTGGCACAAGAAAAGGATTAAAGTCATTATTTTCATGCTTGTGCTGTGACAGAAATACAAAGAAATGTTAAAATGCAAAAAGATTGAATTCTGAAGTTCAAGCGAGACAATACCGCGCTTTCAGAATGACTTGGAAACGTGAAGCACAGAACAACAAAAAACACAATTCCGAGCGATTATATTAATCAAGAAAGGGGAAATACTGCTTTAGGAATTAACAAACATTTTCGTAATATTTAATAAGAAAATAGCTAAAAATTATGAAGTTTATTATAATAGGTAAAAATGAAAAAACTGATTTCTGAGATATTTAAGTTAAAGAAAGAGAAAGATGCAGTTATCTTAGCCCATAATTATCAGTTACCAGAGATTCAAGATATCGCAGATTTTATTGGTGATTCATTAGAGCTGAGTATCCTTGCCTCAAATGTGGAGGCTTCTGTAATAATCTTTTGTGGTGTTCAATTTATGGCTGAAACAGCTAAGATTCTATCGCCAAAAAAGGATGTACTTATACCTACTCTAAATGCAGGATGTCCGTTGGCAGATATGATAGATTCAAACTC
>JAGPKI010000017.1:0-9066 GCA_018054005.1 Caldisericia bacterium | reverse complement strand
GATGTACTTATACCTACTCTAAATGCAGGATGTCCGTTGGCAGATATGATAGATTCAAACTCACTATCACAGCTCCAAGAAAAATATCCTAACGCCTCTACTGTCTGTTATGTAAATTCTTCAGCTGAAATAAAAGCTATGTCAGATATATGCTGTACTTCAGCTAATGCTTTGAAAATTGTGGATTCAATCGATAGCACGGAAGTAATATTCGTACCAGACAAGGGTCTTGGTAGTTACGTCGCAGAAAAAACAAATAAAAAAGTTATTTTATATGAAGGATATTGCCCAACACACTTTAATCTTACAAAAGAAGATCTATTAAAAGCAAAAGAACTACATCCAGACGCTGTCACTATAGTACATCCAGAATGTTCAAAAGAGGTAAGAGACATAAGCAATTTTGTTTTTGGTACAAGCGGAATGTTAAAATACGCTCGCGAATCAAAACATAACAAATTTCTCATTGGAACAGAGGAGGGAATGATTTATAGGCTAAGAAAAGAAGTACCTAACAAAGAATTTTTTCTAATAAGTTCCAAGTTATATTGCCCAAATATGAAAAAGACAAACTTACAACTTCTTTATAAGTCATTATCTGAATTTAGATATACCATTGAAATTCCAAAAAATATTCTTGAGAAGGCTCGTTACCCACTCTTAAAAATGCTTGAAATAGAATCATCAAAACAATGAAAAAAGAACAAACTTATTTTGATGTAATAGTTGTAGGCACTGGGATTAGCGGTTTATATACTGCCTTATCTTTGGATGAGAAATTGAATGTTCTTATTATTTCAAAGGGTAAAGTTGATAATTGTAATACTATCAGAGCAGAAGGTGGAATGGCGGCTTCAGTTGGTAAAGAAGATTCTCCTTTACTCCATGCTAAAGATACAATTGCAGCTGGTGGTGAATTAAATGATACCCAAGTAGTTAACATTTTTACGAATGAAGTATTAGAAAGAATTCGAGAATTAGAAAATATGGGTTTTAAATTTGATAGAGATGAATCAGGTAATTATATTCTTGGATTAGAAGGTTTTCATTCAGTAAGGCGAATCCTACATTATGATGGAGATAAAATAGGTAAAGGCATTTTTAAATTTCTATTTAGTCTTATACAACAAAAAAAGAATATTAAAATCCTTGAACATGCTTATCTAAATGACTTATTTGTTGATGAAAATAAAAAATATTACGGAGTTCAAATACTGAAAAACAATGAACTTCATGTTTTATCCTCAAAAATTCTTGTTTTGGCGAGCGGAGGATATGCAGGTATTTTTGAAAAAAGCACTAACGATCCATTTGTAATTGGCGACATATCAGCAATTGCTTACAAGGCTGGAGCAATATTTGCTGATTTAGAATTTGTTCAGTTTCACCCCACAGTTTTATTCAAAGAAGGATTTGAACCATTCCTTATTTCAGAAGCAGTTAGAGGAGAAGGAGCAATTCTATTAAACAGTAAAGGGGATCGCTTTATGAAAAACTATCACCTTAAAGGTGAGCTTGCTTCCAGAGATATTGTCAGCAAAGCAATATATGAAGAAATGAAAAAACAAAAAAATCAAAATATATACCTCGATATGAGCATAATTGGAAAAGAAAAAATTAAAAAGCTTTTTCCAAATATATATGAAAACTGTAAAATTAGAGGAATAGACGTAACAAAGGACAAAATACTAATTCATCCAGCCGCTCACTACACCATGGGAGGAATAAAAACAAATATATATGGCGAAACAAGCATAAACGGTATTTTTGCAGTTGGAGAAGTATCCTGTAATGGCTTACATGGAGCAAATAGACTTGCATCTAACTCTCTCCCGGAGGCTTTAGTTTTTGGCAAAAGAATAGCGCAAAAAATCAATATGGAAGAATTTGATAGAAAAAGAGAGGTTGCAATACAAAAATCTTCACCAGCTAAACTTGAATCGAAAATAGCTTTTCCAGATAAAGAAGAAATTAAAAAAGACAATTGGAAATACCTTTCTATTGAAAGAAATGGCAAAAATTTAACAAACTACAAAAATTATTTAGAACCTTACTTCGTTGAAGCTTTGAATTTAGATACAAATGAAAACTCATCAATTTACAGTTATATAATCTTATCTTATCTTTTAACAACCTCTGCACTATTAAGAGAGGAATCAAGAGGATCGCACTTTAGATTAGATTTTCCTACTGCAGTTGAAAATTTTAGAAAATCTATTTGTTTAAAAAGATCAGGTGACCCAAAAAGTGCTATACCTATAATTTCATATATTGAAAGGAGATAATGATTTCTAAAATGAACACCAATTTATATCATCAATTCATAGAATATGCCCTATTAGAAGATATGCCATATGATGACATAACAACAAGCAACCTTATAACAGAAAACTCTACAGATATAGCTTACATCATATGTAAAGAAAATTGCATTTTGTGTGGAATTGATCTCGTAAAAGAAATATTTTCTCGTTTAGATAAAACAATTGAATTCGAAAAACTTTTTAAAGATGGTGATAAAGTCCAAAAGGATGATAAAATTTGCAAAATTTATGGTAATACGAGAGCAATTTTGCAGGGAGAGAGAATATCTTTAAATTTAATTTCATATCTAACGGGTATAGCTACACAAACTTCTGCTTATGTAGATATAACAAGTAATTATGGAGTTAAACTCCTTGATACAAGAAAAATTCTTCCATTGTATAGGAGTATGGTTAAATATGCGGTAGTAACAGGTGGCGGGTCAAACCATAGATTTAACCTATCAGATATGATAATGATAAAAGATAATCATATAAAAGTAATAGGTGGAATATCTGTAGCATTAGATAATATAAAGGATTTGAAAAATAAATATCCATTTACAAAAATCGAAATAGAAGTAAAAAATATTAAAGAAGCTATGACAGCGCTAAAATATTCTCCAGATATAATAATGCTCGATAATTTCTCAGTTTCAGATTGTAGTGAAGCAATATCATATCTAAAAGGAAAAGTGGAGATAGAAATATCTGGAGGTATAAATTTATCTAATATTTCTGAGTATGCAAAATTAAAACCAGACTATATATCAGTTGGCTCAATCACTCACTCAGTTAAAGCAATTGATTTTAGCCTGGAAATCGACTAATAATTAATAGCATTATCATACATAGCGATACTTAAAACTTCATTTTTATCGTTTAATATTAAAGCCACAAGGTCAATTTGAAAAGATTTATTTATATTATTATCCTTTAAATAACCAAGTGCTGCTTTAATGATTCTTTCCTGTTTTTTTAAGGAATATGCTTCTTCTGGGGTACCAAACAGAAGAGATTTTCTTGTTTTGACTTCAACAAAATGAATTTTACCATCTTTAGTTGCAATAATATCTATTTCTCCATATTTTGTATGATAGTTTCTGCCAATTACTTTAAATCCTAAGTCTTTAAGGTAATTTGAAACATAATTTTCTCCAAAATCTCCGAGCTCTTTCCTTGACATTAAAGTTCCCGCTGACATTAAAGCTCCTTAAGTAGAGAGGCTATTTTTTCGATATCATCTTCAGGTATTTTTGTTTTCTTAAAATTCTTTATATAATCATATAAATCATTAACTTTTAATATGACAACAGTTTCATCTTTAGTGTTGAGGACAGCTTCTTCATTAGTAAAAACAACCATTCCTTGAATCCAGTAAGGAAACTCATTGACCCCAAATAACCTCTTTGATTTTTTATCCAGAAAAGATTTTAACTCCCATACATTTCTCTTAAGCTGTCTGCTTGGATTTGTTATATAACCTTTGTAAATACCACCCATTTTACCAACTTTTTGATATTCCCAAAGGTCTCCTGTACAGCTTATCTCGCCTTTATAATTTTTGGTCTCAATAAGGAAAACTCCGTTAGGGCCAACAAGTAGATGGTCTATATCACAATTCTTAAAAGGTAGTGATAAGTTGTTCAGTAAAATATATCTATTATCGAGTTTAAGTAAAACTTCTTCGACCTTTTTTTGACCAAGCAGCCCAGCTCTCCATATCCGAGCTTGAGTAAGTTTTAATTCGTACATATACCCGCATAAAACAAATACAAATCCACCCACAAAAAAAGCAAGCAAATCATTTCTAAAAATCCCAAGAGTCATAACAAAAAAACCAGTAGCTGTAAGAATTATTTCCAAAATAGACCTTACTTCCAAGCCTGAAAGCATCTCTTTTACAAAATTTTTTTTATTTATTACTCTCATTTCAAAGCAGTCATATCTTAAAAGTTAACCTATGGAGATGTGAGAAACCAAAATTTGAAATAGCAAGAATATGCTCTCTTGTACCATAACCTTTATTTTTGGATAACAAATAATTAGGATATAATTCATCGAAAATATTCATTATTTCATCTCTTATTACTTTTGCTACAATAGAAGCAGTAGCAATAATTGCTAAATTAGAATCTCCCTTCTTTATGGCAATTTGCTTATAAGGAACATTTTCTAAGATAAAATTACCATCTATTAAAACTAATGGATCAAAGCTATCTGTAAACTCTTTATTTAAGCTTATAATGCATTCAGAGAGAGCTTTCTTCATAGCTAATTTAGTGGCATTAAGAATATTTATCTTATCAATGACAAATTGGGAAACGACACCAATACCTAAAAAAGGTTTTTGTTTAAGAATTTCTAAAAATATTTCTGTCCTCTTATTCTCTGAAATTTTTTTAGAATCATTTACATCTATCTTTGTGCAATTGCGTAAAGCCACAGCGGCAGCTACCACTGGCCCAGCCAAACTTCCTCTTCCAACTTCATCTATACCAATACAAATATCGGGTGAAAAAAATTTTATAAACTTTTCCTGGTTTTCCCACAGATTTTCGTGCTTCAAACTATTTATTTGTTAAATTATTGCTTAATACTGCAAAAGCACCCGGTGGCCAAAAAATAAGTGTAGCCTTTCCAATTATAGATTCTTTGCTTATTGGGCCAAATTCACGGCTATCAAGACTATTGTTTCTATGGTCCCCCATTACAAAATATTCATCTCTACCAAGAGTTAGCGGTCCATAAACACCAGGCGTGGCTCCTGATATATAATCCTCTTCAAGGGGAATTCCATTTATTAATAATTCACCATTTCTTATTTCTATTGTTTCTCCCGGTAATGCTACTATTCTTTTAACATAAAATACTTTTGAGCCGTTTGGTGGTCGAAAAACTACTATATCACCTCTTTTAGGATCATTAAACCTATAAGTAATTTTGTTTACTATAATTAAATTATTTTCTTTTAAAGTAGGTAACATTGAACCCATTTGAACGCGATAAGGTTGAAATAAAAAATTCCTTATCAAAAACGCTACTAAAAGTGCTATAGCAATAGTCTCAATCCAATCTAAAATCTCTTTCTTTGTGCTTTGATTCATAATATTATTCTTCTTTTTTGTTCACTTTCTTAAAAATTATTTTTCTCTCAATTTTTGCTTTCTTACCTTTAGCAGTTCTTAGATAATATAGCTTTGCTCTTCTGACCTTTCCCCTGCTTGCTACTTCAATTTTAGCAATTGTGGGGGAATTAAGTGGAAAAATCTTTTCGATGCTTATACCATCAGAAACTTTCCTAACGCAAAAACTTTCTGAAATTCCTCCTCCTTTTCTGCCTATAACAACTCCTTCAAAAATTTGGACTCTTTCTTTATTTCCTTCTTTTATCTTTTGATGTACCTTAACAGTGTCCCCTACCCAGAAATCAGGTATATCATTTCTAATCATATCTTTTGTAATATCCTCTATAATGCCCATTTTAAAACTTCCTTTCCAAAAAATAAATCAACTTAATAATTATACTAATTTTGCTTATCTTCTCAAAGAGTGATAATAATCCAAATCTATAATTTATTATCTAAGTTTTATGAAAAGCATGAAATTGTGGCTACAACACTTTAAAAAACCGATTATTTATAATTCTAATATCTCTTTGTATTTTCTGCCACAAGCATGAAAATAATATCTTTAATCCTTTTCATATACCACTTATATAACTAAACAATATCTAATTTCGTTAATAATCATAATTTTATATTTTGGAGTTATTATTTTCGGAGGAATTAAAAAATTTTATATTTATTATAACTAATATTTTGATTTTTTATAAAAGTTATGAAATAATTTTTAATTATTGAGTTTTTATCTGAGAAAATGGAGGATTTTTTGAACGGAGAAAAAATAACATTAAGACAGCTTGAAACATATCTTTTCAAAGCTGCAGATATATTACGTGGTAATATGGATGCATCTGAGTACAAAGAATACATTTTTGGTATGATTTTCCTGAAACATGTTTCAGATGTCTTTGACAAAAAGCGTGAAGAACTTAGAAGGGAACTTCAGGCTGCGAATATTCCCCCCGAAGAAATTGAGAAAGATCTTAAAGACCCTACTTTATATAAAGATACCTTTTTTGTTCCTGAAAATGCTCAATGGAATAACATTCTCCAACTCAAAGAAAATGTAGGTGAATCTCTCAACAAGGCACTTGCTGCTCTTGAAGAAAAAAATCTAGAGCTTGAGGGTGTTCTAAAACATATTGATTTTAACGCTACAAAAGGGAAGACAAGATTAAAAGACACACAACTCATCGACCTCATAAACCATTTTAACAAATATAAACTTACCACTGAAAATTTTGAATTCCCAGACCTCTTAGGTGCTGCATATGAATATCTGTTGAAGCAATTTGCTGATTCTGCTGGCAAAAAGGGAGGTGAGTTCTACACTCCACCTGATGTTAAAAAGCTTATGGTTCAACTATTGAAACCCCAGGAGAGAATGACCATCTATGACCCAACTGTTGGCTCTGGAGGTTTTCTTATTGAAGCAAAAAAATATGTGGAAAGTCAGGGACAGAATTCAAGGAATTTAGGTCTATATGGCCAGGAATTAAATGGCCTTACCTGGTCTATCTGCAAAATCAATATGATTCTTCACGGTATTCCTGATGCACACATTGAAAACGAAGACACTCTAACCACACCAAAGTTTCCTGATGGGGAATATATAAAGCAATTCGATAGAGTGCTTGCAAATCCACCTTTCTCACAGAACTATTCCAGAGCAAATATGAAGTTTGAAGAAAGGTTTCGTTATGGTTTTACCCCAGAAAATGGAAAGAAAGCTGACTTGATGTTTCTTCAGCATATGATAGCAAGCACCAAAGATAATGGAATGCTTGCCTCAGTTATGCCTCATGGAGTTTTGTTTAGAGGTGGGCAAGAAAAAGTCATCCGTGAAGGTATTGTAAAGGATGACCTTATTGAGGCAATTATTGGGCTTCCGGCAAAACTCTTCTATAATGTGGGTATCCCTGCTTGCATTGTTGTGATAAACAAGCACAAAGACCCGCAAATGAAAAATAAAATCCTCTTCATAAACGCTGATAAAGAATACGGCGAAGGAAGAAATCAAAACTATCTCAAGCCTGAAGATATTGAAAAGATAAGTGCAGTTTTTGACAATAAGCATGAAGTCCCCAAATATTCGCGTGTTGTTGACATAAAGGAAATTGAAGAAAATGATTTTAATCTGAATATAAGAAGATATGTAGATAATTCAGCCGACCCAGAGATGGAGGATGTTGCATGCCACATCAAGGGAGGCATTCCTCAAAGTGAAATAGAGCAATTTTCTGAAACTCTTCAAAGATTTCATTTCGACTGTTACACTTTGCTTAAAAAAACCGATAGCAGCTATTTTGCATTTAAAGAGAATATTCAGGATAAAACTGAGATTAAAGATATTGTCGAAAATGATAAAGACATCATGGAGGTTTATTCAAAGCATACTGACAAGCTCAAAGAATGGTTCAAAGAATTGAACCCTAAAATTGAAAACTTCCCAAAGAAAAACAACCTATGGTTCTTTAGAAATAACGCATTAAATTCACTAAAAGAGAAGCTTATTCCCCTTAATGCAATTGATGAATTTAAAGTGGCAGGTGTATTTGTAAATTGGTGGGAGGAGCTCTTCTATGATTTTAAATCCATTATTGCAGATGGTTTTAATAAAAATCTCATTGAAGATGAAAGTATAAAAATGAAGTTTTTCTCTAATGTATTCGCAGAAATCGAAAATTGCGAAGGCAAAATTACTTTAGTTGAAGGCGAAATAAATGAACTTCTTGAAGAAGATGAAGATTGGGATGATGAAGAACAGGGGACTAAAACATCAGGTAAAGTGAAAGAACATATAAACGAAACTATAAAATATTTGAAGCAAAATCCAAACGAGTTTGCCATAAAAGAAATGGAAAAGTGGGTAGGATTGAATTCAAGAATTGAGGATAAGGAAAAAGAACTCAAAACCTTAAGAAAAGAGCTAAAATCGTTGGAGGAAGAGCTTAAGAGCAAAGTTATGGAAAAAAGAGTCTCCCTCACTGAAGACGAGATAAAAGACCTTGTTTTTGAAAAATTTTACGCAGTTGCTGAAGCGCAACTCATCAAGTACCTAAATCGAGAAAAAAGAGAAATTATAAAGTTTTTTGAGACGCTATGGGATAAATACAAAGTGTCACTATCAGAGCTTACCACAAAGCGCGATAAAGAAGTTGCGAAATTAAACGAGTATCTGAAAAAGTTAGGGTATAAGTAGAGAGGACTTATGAGAGAAAATAAAACTATCGAATTTAAGAAAGATTGGCGGGATGATTATCTAAAAGTAGTGGCAGCATTTGCTAACAGTGATGGAGGAGAAATTTATATTGGTGCAGACGATCAAGGGAATCCTGTTAGTTTAAGAAATACTAAAAGACTCCTCGAAGAACTTCCAAACAAGATACTGAGTAAACTGGGTATTATTGCATCAGTCGATTCTACAGAATTAAACGGAAAGATAACAAATAAAGAGTATCAAGAGATAAACAACTGTTTTAGGAACACTGCGAGTAATGATCTTAATATTTTGGTAAGTAAAGATATACTAAAGCCTACTGGAAAAAGAGGAAAAGGGTCTTATTATGTTATTGCACATTAATTGCACATTTTGCACATTAATTGCACATTGTTTGCACAATTTGAAGAGGAATGGG
>JAGPKI010000123.1 GCA_018054005.1 Caldisericia bacterium | reverse complement strand
TCTCAAAGATACTAATTCCAGTTCCAGGAGAAGTAGAAATAGAAGATGGCTATTTTACATACAATATAGATGTGTTTGGTTTTACATTAAATGATACCCAGTATCAAAAATTAATCGACTTTTTTGAAGAGGAAACTAAACCATCTGAATCATCTGGAATGTATAATTACAAGAAGCTGTCTTATGAAACAGATGAATGGATTTATTTCGATGGGGAGCAAGGAACTGATGTATATACAAAATCAGGATATTTCTGTATAGCTAATGGGACTGAAAATCCATCTTCTATTGTATGTTTTTATGCAAAGGATTTATCAAAAAATACTAAAGAATATGTATCTCCTTTCTTAGAAAATCTAATTAAAGATGCTAATCTTCCATGCCAAAAAGATGAATGCCAGATACAGCTAACCAAAGAGTATCCTTTTCCTCTCCCTAACTATTCACGAGGAATATATTATTTTGAAAAAATTTCAGATGACCAAAAGGTCGAAGCAGAAGATAAAATAAAAGAGGATGTTCAAAGAATCAACCTTTTATTTTCAGAAAGAAAGTGGAATAGTACAATTGAATATAATACAGATATAGCGACAGAGGGCTGGAATGAGAATACATTGATAGGTCTAAAGAAATGTAATAAAGTAATTGCTTCTAATGATTATCTTACATGCAATTATTCATTATCATTATATGAATTTGAAGATAGTAACAGTATAGGACATTCAATAGAATGTCATTATAATGAGGATGCCTTACTTAAATACCAAAAAGAGATTGATTCTATCTTGGCCACTAACTAATATATACTATTAAAAGATCAAGAAAATAGCCTGTGACTTAAAAATATGAGCACACACTATTTAGTTTAGTTTTTAATCCTTTTTTGTACTGTCTTATTTGTTTCATTTAGGTTCAAAATGTATTTCACCAAACTTCATTGGGTCCTTACAGATCTGTACATTACGACTTAAACCCATATTTAAATATTTCTTTCTAATAATTTTTCTATAATGTATAATTTTTACATAAAATAAACAAAATACATATGAAAAATTCCATTAAAGATATATTCTCTAACCCCTTTTCTCAAGAATCATCCTTAGAGCATTTTGATAAACAAATAGCAGTCCTTGGTGAAATTCTTAGCATAAAAGGACTTTCCAAAAAAGTCATATCCCTTTTAATTCTTGCTATTTTAGGGGTTCTCTATCTTAAAATCCCAACACCAATTATCGTTATCATCTTTGGTGTAGAAATCTTATTTTTATTAATCTCTGGGTATTTTAAACTAGAAAAAGCCAAATCTATTTTAAAAATTGACACACAGGAAGGACCCAAAGCATATTTAACACGACTAATTACAAGTACAAAGTACAATGCAAAAATCTCTACTTTTGGGACCCTTGCTTCTATTGTAAGTGTTAGTTTAGTTCTGACATTCTTTTCTGAAGAGATATCTAACTTTGTATTAGAGATTTTCCCTTATCCAGCAAATATTTTAAAACTCCTTCTTTTTATCTTTATCGGATTTAAACTCTTTAAGCTTCTACTTGAATTATTAAAATATCAGTGGGTTAAGAACATTCAAAACAAAGATGACTATGCAATGATTAATCAAGATTACCAGATTATTCAAAAGAAACTTGATCTAATAAACTTAGCAGTCACAATGTCTAGCATCCTACTTGTTCTCTACTTGATTAACATTCCCTTTTATATTCCACTAATTTTTACAGGATTCTTCGTTATACTCATTGTATCTTCCATTATTGAGTTAAGGAGGATAAAAGAAATTAACTTGGTTAATCCCTTAAAGGAGAACAACTCAAAGAAATCTTCGCCTGTTAAAATAAACAAAGATGAAGAAATTATACTCCCTATATTCGGAATTATGAAAACATCTGTTGACTTAAAGTCAGCACTTGAACCTTTTGGTATCTCCTTCCTTGGAAAAGGTAAAGTCCTCTCTCCTGAGAACTCACTCTTAATTACTAACAAAAGATTATTGTTTATTCAAGTACCAATGACAGGAGGAGATAATATAGTTGGAGAAACTAATTATGTTACGAATAACTTTTTTTATAATAAAAAAGAACTTCTTACTAATGGGGAAGAGTTGTTAAGAACACAATCCCTACCCCAGATATTGCAATTAGTCAAAAAGGAAATCTCTTATGAAGAGATTAAGACAGTAATATTAAAAGAAAACAAGTTAATTATTGAAAAAACCTCTGGGGAGAAATTTGGTTATTTCTTTATGGAAAAAGAATACCTTAACATTATAAAAGAGACTCTTATACAATTTCTGGGAGATAAGTTAATCGTGTAAAAAGAATAAAAGCTCCATTTTTATACTATTTTATTTGTTTCATTTTAGGTTTGAGTTCCATCCTCTATGTTTCAAAACCCTTATGGGAATTGAGTCATTTTGATTCTAAAAAGTGAAAGTCTAAAAAGTAGGATCTGGTGGATTAAAAAACCTCAAAAAAAGACTTAATCAAATACCTCTTGGTTCAAAGGTAAAATTCTTATTTAACACTACAATATTTATATTTCAAAATTTCTAAATCCATTTCAATCCCATTTCTGTCAGCAACAAATCATAAATAGGTTGTAAATACCTTCCTTAGTTAAATTTTCTTGATATAATCAGATATGAAATACAAATCACACCCTAAATTCCCTAATCAAATCATCCTATCTGAAACAAAGAATTGGTATATCACTCTTTGGGAAAATCAATATTATTTAGGTAGAGCAACTATAGAGTTTAAAGATAAAACAAAAAGACATCTTTCAGAGTTAAGTAAAGAAGAGATTTTAGAGCTATTCTCTCTAATAAGAAAATATGAAATTGCTCTTAGAAAATCTTTTCATACAACAAATTTCAATTGGACTTGCTTAATGAATAACTCATACAAAGAAAAAAATATAGATAATCCAGAACCTTTACATTTGCATGTATGGCCTAGATATAAAAACTCTGTAGAATTTAATGGGGAGACTTTTACAGATGAGGTTTTTGCACATCATTATGATAGATATAAAGAGAAATATGTAGACAAAAAGTTTCTAATTAACTTGGCAAACAAAATATTATCTAATTGGGAAGAATAATGTTTTGTCATTTAGTAGCAATTCCTCTATAAGATGACTTAAACTATTTAAAAGTATACATTTTCAATGACATGATATAATGCGATATTAGTGTATACACATATTACACCATACTACGGACTTAACCATGAAAGTCTTAAAAAGTAAACAAAAACAGAGGACTATAAAAAAGAAAATAGGATTTCATGGACAATCTCTCTTCTCTACTGAAAATATCTCAATGGAGTTACTACCAGCAGATGAAGATTTCGGAATCAGATTTAATATAAATGGAGAAATAATACCTGCTACATCAGATTACCTTAATACTGTAGAATTACACACTACTTCACTATCAAATGGGAAAGAGAGTGTAATGATGGTTGAGCATTTACTAGCTGCAATATACGGATTAGGTATAGACAACATTGAAATAATAATGACTCAAAGTGTAGTCCCAGCACAAGATGGATCTTCACAACCGTATGCAATTGCATTAAATGATGCAGGAATTATTGAACAGAGTAAATGCAGGAATGTAATTACTACAGAAGATATAATAGAATTTCAACAGCCAGAATTCGAAGGAAGAAAAGCATATCTAAAACAATTAGACGATTCTTTTAGGCTTACAATAATAGCCCCATTTGAGAAACCAATAGGTACATATAAAGTAGAGTTTCAAGATGGAGACAATTTCACAGAAGACATATCTTGGGCAAGAACATTTTTAAGATCACCATTAGA
Source organism: Caldisericia bacterium (assembly GCA_018054005.1). Classification (GTDB taxonomy): domain Bacteria; phylum Caldisericota; class Caldisericia; order UBA6126; family JAGPKI01; genus JAGPKI01. The sequence goes on along the minus strand of JAGPKI010000123.1, from coordinate 272 downwards.
TTTAAACGACCTATCGAAATGGAATGGAATCAGAACTATATACAAAGCATTACCAGATGATCCTAAAGATTCTCCAATAATTACATTTACAAAAGATAAATTCTTAACACCACTTAAAGCCAAGAATGAACCAGCTATCCATAAATTACTAGATGCACTAGGTGATTTAGCTCTAGTAGGATATAGAATATATGGTGATCTAGAAATTTATGTTCCTGGACATAAGTTTACACACCAAATTGCAAAAGAAATTAGAAAGAGCATAAAGTAGT
>JAGPKI010000122.1 GCA_018054005.1 Caldisericia bacterium | reverse complement strand
GTACTTAATGAGGGGATTTCACCGGTGAATAAATTTTCAGAAGATTTAGGAATAAGTGAGATTAAAGCAAAACTCGTAAAGGAATATGAATCTAAATATACGACTTGAGTATTTCTTAAATTAACCAAATGCTAAGTTTAAAATTTTATCTTTCTAAATGCTATTTCATCCTCGGTTACTTATCTTCTAATGAAAGATATCAATGAATTAAAATATGTTTTCTATGTTAGAAAATCCTCAGAATCAGATAAAAGGCAAGCCATGAGTATAGATTGACAATTCTTGGAAATGAAAGAAAAATCTAAGAGAGAAAAGGTTAATATTGTAGGATTAAATCTAATATATTCATAATAAATCAGGGAATCATTAACAATCCCTCTATTCATTGATATTATTCATTAGTATTATTAATATCTTAACCTTATTTAATAGGAACATGGAAATAAAAAATATTCTTAATGGTGTAAAAGACTTATCAATGGTAGTTCCTGAATTTCAAAGAGAGTATGTATGGTCTTTTATTAGATTATTGTATTGTATAGCATATTGGTTTATAGCTAACAACTCGTTGTTTTCAGGATTATCATAGTCCATTAGTATTACTCCCCCTCCTACCATTTCTCTATTTTTAAGATAGTCTATTTCTACACCGTCTATTAGATATTTATGAAATTTTTCATTATTAAAGGTAATATCTGGTGTGTGTATGTTTAGTATTTGTTTTATAGCTTGTTGTTTTACTTCATATGGTATGTTGGGGTTTAGTTTGTCTATTGCTTTTGTTAAGTTTTCTATTAGAATAACTTGTTCAAAGGATTCTCTTTTAGGATTGTTAGAGTCTGGAGCTATGTCTGGTCCATAGATATGTTTATATTCTTGTGTTTCTAATATTTCTATTATATTGTTTTCTAATTGGGATTCAGTCATTGGTTAATGATATCAACATTTTAATGCTTTTTATATTCGCTTTTACAGAATTCTCTTACTGTATCTAACCATTTATCATACCAATACCAATAATTAACGACAGAAACTCCATACCCCTTTTGGGGGTTTTTTGCATCTAATTTTTTCCATAAGCATGTATGTTCATATATTCTGAAATTTGTAAAACCCTCTTTCTGCATTTTTTCTACGATCTGTGTTGCAGAATATTTTTGTTTTTCTTTTTCTTTTATTACAGTATAACTCTCATTTAGTTTTTCTGATAATTCAGAATCACTTGGTATGAATTCTATAGCTTGATCTGCTTGTCCTGGATGATTTACTAATTTCGGAGTAAAAATTACTCGATAGGCGAAATTCTGCGAATTATATGTATCACTATCTAAAGAGTTATCAAAGTCGTTTATAAAATTCTTGATATTAAGAGGCATATCATGAGATTCTTTTATTTGATCAATTTGTTCTTGTGATAAAGGAGAAAACTGCAAGGAGTAAGAAATATTTTTAGAAATATCATGACTCTCTCCGAACCATTTAGTTAGATATTCATTGAAATCTAGGCAGTTTGCTTGAATCTTCGCACTAATAGCTATATCGATGTGATTTGTCATCTGATGTTCGATTTCGTTTCTAATGCCTATTAGAAAATATAAGTTCGCTTTAGTTCCTTCATCGATATCGATTGTACAATATTCTCCGGAAATACAATCATCCAAAGACCAATATTTAAAATTTCCATATTTGGTTCGCTTAAATATTTTTTTTCTTCCATTCATAGAGAAATATCTATAATCAATGGATTCGTTTTCGAGATATGCATGTAATAAATATGTCCAGGCTATAATTGACAGAATAATAAAATTTTCTGATTTAAATAAAATACTAGGATTATTATATAATTGTATTGCTGCAAGCATTGCCTCTTTTGCTTTTCTTATAAGTTTGGTTTTTGAAATCATATTACTTATCGTTTTGATATATTATTTTCATTGGGATTCAGCTATGGATTATAATTTTTGAATTATCTTAATTCTACTTTCTGTTAATATTTCTAAATGTTGAATATTCTCTCCTTTCCAGTATCTATGTGCCATAATTTCAAACTCTTGCAATTGAAAACTTCCTTGTGGGAAATTTGCAAATGTATAATCTGTCTCAAAAATTGGCTTGTTGTCAATGATTTCGACTTTATAAGCGATATCCCAAAGCCTTCCTCCTGAGAGTTGTCTAAAGGTATCTAATTCTTCTTTACTTTTACATAGAAAAATAGATGTTAAACGACTTGGTTTTGTTGAGTAATTTTGTATACGTACTTTTTCAAATACTTGTTCTCTTGAAAAGATAATCAGATTTTGTAGAGATTCTCCTGTATATAGATTAATAATCCTTCCCCAATTACCAGGGAAAATAATACTTCCAATTTCTAATTTTATCGGACCAAGCCAATAGTAGCTTGTCTGTTCTTTATTTTTTTGTTCCATTGTCTTATTATAAACAAGTATTTTATTTTTGATCCTTCTCAATCTGTTCTGCAGGAGTTTGTAATTTTTTGAGAAGGGAATCTTTATTACTACCAAAAATTAGAGGAATTTCAATATTATTCCATTGGTCAAAAGTAAGGTTTGGGAAGTTTAACCAGTCATTGAATTGATTGTGTGCTATACAATAAAGTTGAATACCTAATGTTGTAGGTTCTATCTCTAATATTGATATATCCTTTTGATTCTCTAGTGATAGAGATTTTGTATGGAAATCACCTATTAAACCTTTTGAATAAAGACCAAAAATGATATAGCTTGAATGTATACTCTTGTTTTTGAATAAATCTCTTTGTGGGATATATATTTTATACATTGATAATTCTGCATTATTTGTCATTGGGAATATTCTTCTTGGGGGTTCTGTGGAGAACAATTTGTTAAGTATTGAATAAATAACATAATGCATATTTAACTGTTCTGATGAGAGAGATTTTATAATATCTAGAAAAAAGATTGCAGAATCATCTTTTCCATCTGTAGTTCGAGAAGAAGCTAATACTCCTGCGAAATATTCAGTCGCAATTTCATTTTCCGAATAGGATCCATTCCATAAAACATCCCTGGTAACACGAAGGTTTGCTACTTTTCCATCTTTTAGATTGCCAGCTTTTTGTGCAGCTTTTAGGAGGAGTTTATTCCTTTGTACTAAATATAGCTTATTAATATCTTCTCCTATTGTCTTTGATGTTGGACCTAAAAGGTTTATGATTAATTGGTCTATAGATTCTGGTATTAAAAGATTTTTATTATCAGGCATAGATTTACTTTATTAATTTATTTAATGCAGCATTTTTAGATTTTTTAACATTAAAAGTTTCTAATGTGTTATTCCAGATTTTTTCATGGATATTATTTGCTATGGTATGATATTTATTCAAAATCTTTGTAGAAGGGATTATGACTTTTGTGTTGTTAATAATTTGTTGATTTATATTTTTCATTACAGAACTTTCAGAATATTTTGTTAATTTAGGTCCTTTTTCTTTTAAATCTTCATATAAATACCATTTTGTATTTATGTCTTTTGGACTTAATCTAATTATAAATCCTGAGTATATAATCATTCCTGAGGGATTTTGAACAACAGCAACCTTGCCTGGAGAAGCACTACGAATGATGAGAATATCATTTTCATCGATTATATATTTCTCTGCTTTCTCTTTATCAATATTTATTTTTTCTAGATTTTGGTCAGTTATATAATTTGTTTCAACAATATCTCTTGTATTTATTATCTTACACACAGTATCTCCATGTTCATCTCTGGAATAGTTAATACCATTTTTTAAGTCTTCCATCTCTCCATAAGTAGTAACTCTCCATCCTTCAGGTATTAATCCTAATTCACTATCTATCATCTTACCATTATTATCTTTATATGGTTTACCATCTTTATTAGGAAAGTTATATTTAACAAACCATTCTTTAAATATACTTTGTGCTATATCTTCTAATATATTATTTTCTTTTTTTAATTGTTCTATTTTATTATCAAAAGAAGAGAGAATAGAAGAGATACGTTTTTGTTCAGATAGGGGAGGAAGGGATATTTCTAAAGATTTTAAATTTTTAATTGTTAAAGCTTTTTGTGTTGTCCCAATTAAGATTGAATTTAAAGCTTCTTTTCCCACCT
>JAGPKI010000121.1 GCA_018054005.1 Caldisericia bacterium | reverse complement strand
TGTTTGTTTCAACAAAGCGGACACCGTGTAAAGTTCCAACCTGACCGTTCTTGTAAAGGTCAACATTGACATAGGTATTAGCATTCAACCATTCACTATTGCCACGCAAGTCATAAGCAGCACTTACGGGAATAACAGCACGAAATAGCCCATCATCAAAAGTTTTAGCTTTGTTTTTCTTTAACGTGCGGACAGCCTTACGAATTTCAGCACCAGTTAAGGTATCAGTACTTGCCACTGCACTTAAAGCAGACTTACCGCCAGCAAGCTGAGCGGTAGCATTAGCAGATAACTCAGCAGCAATTAAGGTATCTAATGTTTCACCAGCATTTTGAGCCATAACCTCAACGTGTTCTTTTAACCCCTCGTCAAGAGAAGTCATATCAAACAGAGATGAAACAGAAGAATAATTGCCATATTCAGCGATAGTGGCTGAAACAATAGTGCTAGACATCGCAACACCAGTTAAGGAGCTAGAACCCTCACTTAAAGGACTAGTAGCAACTGGTAACGGTGAAAAGCGATTAAAGTAAATAGTCTTACCACTATTTTTTGGCATTACCTTTTTTTGTGCACCGAAATCGTATTGTAGGGCAAGTTCAGCACGGTCTAGAAATACCTTATCATAATAAATTTGCATCAGATTAGATAAGGTTGAAGTAGTAACATCGGCCATACAAATTATATTAACTTAACATCGTAATCAACTTGTTAATAATTAACAAGAACTCGGGCATCGGTTTTTAACGATTACGCTTTTGGCAGTATTTTTTCCAGCTCTTCTAATGGCATATTTTTTAGCTGGTCAGCGGTATATTTCTTCTCAATATCCGACTTTGTGCTGTCAACATCAACAACTGCTGATTCGGCTTTTGCCTTCTCACGCATAATGTCAATGGCTGACTTCACATAAGGATTTTCAAGAGCTTTCTTGCCACCATAAGGCCTTAGAAAATCAATTTCTTCATCACTAAAACCTTCTGTTTTTAATTCCAGCCTTTCTAATTTGTCATTAACATCTTCTGAATGTGATACTGCCTGCCCTTTAAGATTAGATGACAACTTGGCTAGACGAGCATACAATTTCTTGTTTTTCTCCTCTAGCTGTTTCTTTTCCTCAAAAACTCTTTGATAGTCTTCAAGGGTGGGAGTATTATCATTGTTGTCATCGTTGTTGTTTTCTCCCACATTGTCGTCATTATCGTTGACGTCCGCATCATTTGAAGAGTTGATGTTCTCAATGTCTAATTCTTCTGACATATTTTTAATTGCTGTTTATGACAGCTCATTATGGAACTTTTAAAGGGTGTTCCTTTAACCCAAATATAATTATTTCTAATTATTCCATTGAATCTTTATTGTTAACTTCTGATATTTCTTTAGATTCAGCTATTACCTGAGCATCCTTCAAAAACTTATCAATTAATAAATAAAATTGTATTTTTGCCTTTATTTCTCCTTTAACGCCTCTATTTAAATCACTTAAATCAACGTTCTGAATGTTTAGCAGGGGTTCAATGTATTCTCTTAACATTTTATCTACCAATTTCCAATCGGGGTCTTGAAATAATCTTTTTAGTTTTATTAATTGCTCTGAACTAAACATATATTTTTAATTTTATACTGCTACTTGCGGACTTTCCTGATTAACTGCTTGAGCTGGCTTTCCTTTAATAGGAGCTGGAGCCAATAACTGCTGTGGTGGTTGTTGTGTTTGCTCCATCTGTGTTTTTTCTAGATTAGCAATTTCTATTTTCATCGGGCTAACTCCAACTCTTTCAGCATATTCATAAAATAACGTTCTAATGACTGGGTCTTGTAAAATTGTTGGATTACTAGCCAGCGCTTGAAATATAGCAAATAAATTAGAAGTAATCAACTGGCTGTCTTCCTGTTCGTTTTCAATGTTAATATCAAAGGTAAAATCAGCATTCTTATAAAATCCATCTTTAATTAAAATAAATCTGTCAGCTCCCATCTCCTTTAATTGATTTGAAATATCTTGTCTAATAGTTTCCATTACTTGTTCATCTATATATTGTCCATCTAATAATAAATCAATAGCTCTTCTATTAGAAAGCTCTCTGACAAAAGCACCATCTAATTTAGTTAATTCTTCGGTTGAACCAGTAAAATGTAAAACGTGTTCTAATGTTAAGTCTTTTATAGCTTGTGGTATGATTAAGTCGGTAAAGAAAAAGCGAAGCATATTAGCTAGATTTTCCCGCTTTACTCCGTATACTGATTTAACATTTCTATCCTGAATAATAGCATTAGTGGCTGGCATTGTAGCTGGTAAACTTTCGCCACGAGTAGCGTCAAAAGAAAAAGTAAGTTCTTTTGCTTGATTGGTATATTTTTGCTCTTCCTGAGCAAAGGCTGATAAACTTCTTTCCTCATTAGCCAAGGGAACTAAACCACCGTTTTGTCCTGCCATTATAACTGCTCCGTTGGGCAAATCCCTTAATACATTCTTAATAATTGTTTGGTCTTGCGTTTGAAAAATGTGCTTTGAACTTATACTCATTGATTCTCGTTTCTCATTAGATAGCTCATTAACTCTTTCCTGTATTTGGAATAAATCTTCAATAACACCAACACCGAGCCATCTTCCATCTGTTTTATCGTAATGAAAATCTTTAAACGGATATTCATCTAACCATTTTGACTTAAAAAGAATAACTCCTTCTTCTTTAATAACGGTTTTTCCGTCTTCACCAACACTAAAATTATCTACACCAGCGATAATAAATAATGACCTTACCATTTCTTCATTTTCTTTTGGTTCTGTTCCGTCTAACCAAGATTTAGGAACTTCACCATAGCGTTCATAAATCTTTATTAAAGGCGTAGAAACAACTTGGTTTAAGTTTCCGTCTTGAATATATGGTTGAGGTGCTGTATTTACATAAAACTTATTAATAACTTCTTCAATATTCTCCCAGCCATCTTTTGCCTTGGCTCTAACCTGTGTAGGTGTCAAATTATGTTCCAAAATAATAAACCTTGAATCAGTAATTGTTTCTACGGTTTGGTCCAAAATTAATCTACGTAAATCTACGATTTCAGCACCTTTCTTTGTTTTCTTTAATACAACTGAGCCATAAATGGGAGCTTTCTCGGCAATTTTGTTTAGGGTTATGGCTACCTTGTTATCTTTCATCCAATTCTTAATTTCCTTTTCCAGTAAAAAGGTAGACATTTCTGCTTCCCTTCTGTTAGATATTAAATGAATATTTTTAGTGTCAAAATTAAGGAAGCGAGAAGCAACCTTACAGGGTGATTTTACAATATTAAAGAAAATCTTTTTTCTCCCATTAGAATCAACATCGCCACTAACAAAATGTGAATTATAATAAAGATGACATTTTTTTATCGTTTGATATTGGTTAAATGAATAACCATCAACTATATTGATATAATTATTAATAAAATCAAATACTTCTTGTCTTGTTTGGGCGAAAATATTTTGTGCGTTCATATATTATTTTTATTCCCATTGAATGGGCAATTGTTGGCGATTTAATTCTATTTCCCTTTTAAGAAAAACATCATTTATGATTGTTGTTTCTATACAATTAGAGGTAATAGCATATCTAATAGCATCTAATCCGTGGTCATTCTCTTTAATAGGAATTTCTGGTTCTGGGTTATCTGGCCGTTTATCTGGATATTGGTAAGTTTCAAATTCAAAAATTAAGTTTTGACAAGAATGATTAATAAACAACCTATTCTGTTTAAGTAATTCCCTTATTTTATCTATCCCGTTTTTTACTGAATCTTTGCCCTTTCTAACCTCTAAGCAATTTATTCCTTTAGCTTTAAGCTCGGCTATTTTCTCAGGAGCCTCTGGGTCAGCATATACCTTGTTAGCTTTAAGTGAAGCTATAACTTCAACTATTTGGTCATTGGTCTGGCCTGTTTTATACCATTCCCAGTTTACCCAATATCTATTATCATAATCTTTGTAAATTAAATAAATTGCAGTTGGATTAGTAAAGCCAAAATCAACTCCAACAATCTTCTCTGTAAAGTTTACATCTTTTGGTAATTCTTTGTAAAGATGTCTCTCTCGGTTAAATTCTTTATAAACTAATCCTTCAACTTTCCTAAATTCACCTAAATA
>JAGPKI010000120.1 GCA_018054005.1 Caldisericia bacterium | reverse complement strand
GCTTTTCAAAAAAGGTATGATAAATTTAGATCTATGAATTGCGAACTCATAGGATTAAGCGTTGATCAAGTTTTTGCTCATATAAAGTGGGAGGAATGGATAAAAGATAATCTAAATGTTGAAATTCAATTCCCAATAATTGCTGATACAGGATCTGTTGCACAAACTCTTGGTTTAATTCACCCGGGAAAGGGAACAAATACTGTAAGAGCAGTTTTTGTTGTTGATGATAATGCAAAAATAAGAGTTATACTGTACTATCCCCAGGAATTAGGAAGAAACATGGATGAGATCTTGCGAATTGTTGAAGCAATACAGATTTCTGATAAAAATAAGGTTTCTATGCCAGCTAATTGGCCAAACAATGAACTCATAAAAGACCGTGTAATAATTCCAGCTCCTGCAGATGTTAAAGGGGCTTACGAGAGAAAAGAAAAAGCAAAAATTGGTGAAGTTGAGTGTTTTGATTGGTGGCTATGCCACAGGAAATTATAAATAGGGAGGAACATATGCTATCACAAATACCTATTAACCTTGAAAAGGTAGGAAAAGATTTAGACAAAGAGATTCTAAGAGCTGGAATAATAGCTGAATTAGATGCTATTAATCTATATGAGCAAATGGCAGTTATGACTAAGAATGAACTTATTAAAAAAATGCTTTTAGATATAGCTAAAGAAGAAAAGACTCATATGGGTGAATTTCAAACACTACTATTAAAAGAAGACAAAGAACAAGTAAAAGAGTTAGAAGCTGGGAAAAAGGAAGTCATCGAATTGATGGAGGAATAACACTGGTATAAAGAAACTTCATTTAAATTAATAAATTTTTAAAATTTGAACTCTATTTTGTGGATATAATAGAATTTTGTAATTTATAAATAATAACTTTTGAATTACGTTTACATTTTGAAAACTAAAAAGAGAAAAAATCTCACTTTATTGAGACCTCTGAAAAACCATTCTTTATAGATTATTCTTTCTTGTAAATATACATAAAATTGAGGTAATATTATGGAAAAACCGACTTTTTCAGAGGTCTCTTATTTGTAACTTTACGAAATTTTAACAAATAATATTTCGATTTTTGCTGCTATAATGACAATAATCTCATAAATCTATGAAGTAAAAGAGGCTCCAGACAGTTTTTTTATTACAAAAACTACTATATATAAAAAATCAACTCAAGATAATTTGCGAGAATAATTAAAAGTTATTCTTACTCAGAAATTCGAATAAATCAATATTTCTCTACTGTCTGGATCCCACTGAACATTATATCCAAAAAGTTCAAACATAAATCTTATAGGAAATAAAATAAATGAGCCATCTTCATGTTTTATAAGCCAGCCATTTTTTTGTTCAATTTCAGGTAGAACTGGCCATTTTAGCTTATTATTTTCAAAAAATACTTTTTCATCGATAGTTGCATTTTTTCTTTCTATCCAAGGAGTTGTATCATAGTATAGAAAAAATGTTAATGTTTTTCCATCGCTATCATATAAATGATAGCTTACTTCCCAGTGATATGGTTCAAATTGATAAACTTTTATTTCTCCCAAATACCATGGCGAAAAATCTGTTTCGAAAATAAAATATCCGTCAAATAATGCTCTGTCTTCCTTTATTTTAACAGGATGATTTAATTTTACATATTGAAAATCTAATATATTATCTTTTTCTTTAACTACACGAACATAGCAAGAATCAACCTGAAACACATATTTAAGTCTGGATAATTCATTTTGTTGACCAAAAATTGACTTTTCTGGAATTAGACATGGAGCAAGAAAGAATATAATTAAAAGAAGAGATGAAAATGATTTTTTCGTCAATTTATTCATTTTTTTCCTCCTTAATACTTAATATATATTATATAGCTATTTTATTTTTTATCTCTTTATTTCTTTTTCTGCATTTTTATTATTTAATCTAAAACTAAAACAATTTACGACCTTACAATAACATTCATGTAAGTGAGAAAATACAATAAGAACAACTTTATAACTGTAATATTGACGAGAAGAGCTACATAAGCTCTATTACCACACAGAAGCTTTATACAAATTATTTTTGAACTCGTAATGAAGCCTATTAAAAAGAAGAAATTTAGTGCACATGAATTAAGAACCTATCATACAGCAACGACACCTTATAGAAGAGCATTGGAATCTTTTTTCATAACCTCTTCTAATAATAGATTATTGCAAACTTTATATACAATTCATTGAATCCAGCAAAATGAAGCAAAATATTGAGTATTATCAAAATAAATTGAAACAATTACAAATAAATGAAGAAAATCCAATCTCTAAAGGACCTAACAAATTGGAAGCGTTATAAACTCATGTTTAGATTTTTAGCTTACTTGATGAAGCAATGATAATAAATCAAAAATAAAATTTAATGAGGCAACATGTAAATTATTCTGAAAATTAGATTTATATTCCTCTGAAAATAATAACTCCAAAATTGTAAGATTAAATTTAGTAAAAAAAATGTTCAGTTATACAAGATTATATAATTGGCAAAAGAAAAGGATCAAAGATATTATTTTCATGCTTGCGTTGTGGCAGAAATACAAAGAGAATTAAAGATAATTGTTAAATTTCCTCAAATTTCTTCAAAATGATGTTTAACAATTTTTCCTTCCAATGCAAATATTGATGATTCAGCAATATTTGTTGAATGATCAGCTACTCTTTCGAGATGTCTACTTATGAGTATGAGTTGTATGCATCTTGAAATTAATTTTGGATTTTCCATCATATATGTGAGCATTTCTCTGAATATTTGATCACAAATGTTATCTACCTTCTCGTCCCTTTCAAGTACAGATTTAGCTAAAGAGACATCTTTTATAATCAATGAATTCATTGAATCCTCAAACATTCTACTGCAAATTTCAGCTAAATACGGTATATCAATCAATGTAGCATTAAATGGCTTATCAATAAGATACAAGGCTGCTTTACTTATATTCACTGCATAATCACCAATTCTCTCAATATCTGTATTCATCCGTAATACTGCAATAACAAATCTTAAATCTGATGCTTCAGGCTGATAGCGAGCAAGGAATTCGAGACCCAAAGAATCAATCTCAACCTCTAAATTATTAATATATTTATCTTCTTCAATTACACTTTTTGCAACTTTTTCATCATTTTCCAATAAGCCTTTTACTGAATTTTGAACTGCTTTAGAAGCAAGAGATGACATATATAGAAGCTTTTCCTTAATTGACTCTAAAAAAACCTCAATACCTTTCTCCATATGCTATCCAAACCTTCCTGTAATATAATCTTCTGTGAGTTTATTGGTGGGGTTGGTAAATATCTTTTCAGTTCTATCAAACTCGATTAATTCTCCAAGCATAAGAAATGCAGTGTAATCTGATACTCTTGCTGCTTGTTGCATATTATGTGTAACGATAATTATTGTATATTGATTTTTTAATTCTCTAATTAAATCTTCTATTTTGCTCGTTGCTACAGGATCCAATGCTGAACAAGGTTCATCAAAAAGAATGACTTTTGGCTTTACTGCAAGAGCACGGGCTATACATAATCTCTGTTGTTGACCACCTGATAGTTCTGCTCCTGATTTATTTAATTTATCTTTTACTTCATCCCATAGAGCTGCCTTCATTAATGATTCTCGAACGATATTAGCAGCATCATCCTTTTTTAATCTAACACCAGTTAATGTATATCCGGCAAGTACATTACCAGCAACCGACATTGTTGGAAAAGGATTTGGTCTTTGGAAAACCATACCAATTTCATGCCTTACTTTCATTGCATCCATTTCATAAATATTATTTCCACTAAGTAGTATCTTCCCTTCGATCCTGCTATCAGGACTTAATTCATGTAATCTATTTATGCACCTAACAAATGTTGTTTTCCCGCATCCAGAAGGACCGATAATTGCTGTTACTGTGTTACTTAATACTGATATGTTAATATTTTTAAGAACTTTTACATTTCCGTACCAAGCAGAAAGATTTTCTATGTTTATTATGATCTCTTTTGCACTCAAAGTTATTACCTTACTCCCTTTTCAAGTTTTTTTACTATAATTTTTGATAAAAGACTAACCAAAAAAACTATAAATACAAGAACAATTGCTCCAGCCCAGGCTTGCCT
>JAGPKI010000119.1 GCA_018054005.1 Caldisericia bacterium | reverse complement strand
TTTGCCTTGCTAAGGAAAGTAAAATCATAATTATCCTCCAGATTAACAATAAATATATGACAGTTAATGGAGTAAAGAAAGAAATAGACCCAGGAAGAGGGACAGTACCAGTTATCATAAAGGGTAGAACTCTTGTTCCAATAAGAGCAATAATAGAAGAATTAGGAGGGACAATTGACTGGGATGGTAATGCAAAAAAGGTAACTATCAAATTTAAGACTAAAAAAATAGAACTATGGATAGATAAAACAATGGCTAAGGTTGATGGAACCATAAAAGAGCTTGATGTAGCACCTCAAATTATTAATGGGAGAACTATGCTTCCTGTAAGATTTGTAACAGAAGAGTTAGGGTGCATTGTGGATTGGAACGATAAAACAAAGACAATAACTATAACTTATGAAGAGAAACCACCTCAGGTTATAGATAAATTATCCTCAAGCGGTGAAAAAGTATTTACCTCTGCCGGTGGTGAACTTACTCTCTCTGATGGAACAAAACTTTCTGTTCCCAAGAATGCATTTTCAAAAAGTACAAAAGTAACTTTAAAATCAATAATAAATCCTTCTTTTTCATGTATTGATACGTTAGGATTTGAGTTAACTGGATTAAAAGACCTTAAAGGAGAAATAACCCTAAGTGTAAATGGAAAGAAAGATTTAAAGAATGAAGAATTAAATGTCTTTGGATATGATTTTGAGGATGATGGAAAGATTGATTTAAAATACAGCTATGTTTCCGATAGTGGTATTACAACAGTAAAGATAAACCCATTAGCATCCACACAAACACAGAAAAACAATCAGAGTAATAACAGTTTTTTAACTAATAAAAACAGTAAAACAAGTTCCTCTTCTGAAGTTTTGGAGTTTAAAGATAAATTATCAGCATATATTGGCTGGACTCCATATTATACTCCAAAGAGTAGGGAGAAAATCATAAGAACACCATACTATTCACAGATTGGTGGTTCTTGTGCTGCAACAAGTGCACAGATGCTCTTAAAGAAAAGTGATTATGATACAGAACTTTTCAATGTACTCAAAGATATCAAAGCAAGTGATGCAAACTTTGGATTGGATGCATATCAGTATGCAAATGATCTAAGGGATTACTTATCTGCAAAAACAGGCTATCCTGTTATCCATATACCATATTTTGGCATACCACATCTCAAGTGGAGAGTCCTTTCTGAACTTGATAAAGGACATCCTGTCATTTTGAATTTAGGTGAACATGCTGTTCTTGTAGTAGGATATACAGATAACGGAAACTCACTCATTATTCATGACCCTCAAGGTGTTTCTACTGTAAATGATGAAAATGGCACAATGTACACAGCGAGAAGTTGGGATTGGATTAAAAATGTACATTGGAGTTCCTTAGAAAAGTACTATATTCTCTATGCAGATGGTCCATTTGCAACAGGCACTAATGTCACATTGGAATGCCCTGGTAAGAGTGAGAGTGGTGGAATGCAAGGAGGAGATCTATCCTTCTATGCATTGAATGCAAGCAATAAACTCTTTGCTAAATATGGATTACAGATTAAACCATCTGCGGCAGATGGGTATATATGGACTAATGCTTCTAACGATAAGGTAGACTACATTGGAACAGATGCCGAAGTTCTGAGATTGTCTATTCCTATTTTCAATGCTTCTGACAAGAATAGAAATGCTGAACTAAAAGTAGCTGTTGAGGAAGATAATGGTAGTGGTGCACCTGGAAAAACTATTGCCTCATTCGAGCAGAACTATTCAATAGGAGCTGCAAAATTAAACACAGAAACAAAAGCTACCTACAAATACGACTTTAAATTGGCAGACATCAGAAACTTAAGTCTCAGTGATAGTAATGGAAAACAAAAGATTTTTATTCATGCTTATCTTCATGTAGATGGAGATACAAAAACTACTGATTCATTTATAGTAAAAGCAACTCTTGATGTTACACCAAAAGTAACTTCAATTACACCTACATCTGGTAAAGTAGGTGATACTATTACAATAAATGGATTCTCTTTTGGAAAAACAAAATCTTCAAAAAGTAGAGTCACTATTAATGGTAAAAATGTAGATATCGTAAGCTGGAGTGATAAAGTAATTAAAGTTAGATTGCCGCAAGATGTTAGCAGTGGTCCTGTCATTGTTTATACGGGAGAAAAATATGAATATGAATCTAATAAAGATGTGAAATTTACAAAGAAAAGTGAATCAGAATGTGGTAAAGCGAATGGTACATATCAAGTCTATTTTAAAGAAGTCCCTGAATGGAATGACTACACGTGCAAATGGCAAAAAAATTACACAAAAACCATGGTTCTTACTTTTAAAGATGGAAAAATTTTTAATAATGGACCAAAAGCTTTAGATCTTCTAAAAGTTTCAGGTACATATAACGATAGTGAAGTTAGTTTTACTTTTACTGATAAAGATCCAGGAACAGGTGATAAATGGGGGCGTATTATAACGGGAAGCTTTACTGGTAGTTTTATGCCTCATCCTTCTCCTCCGCCTTCACCTTATCGACGCTTAAACTGCTACTTCGAGGGAATTGTTAAAGGCACAGTAAAAGCATATGGCAATAACTTAAAATGTGGATCTTACGATGAAACTACAGGATTATCAGTGAAAATGCATGGTATTTTAATCGAACCATAAGAACTATTAAAACTAAATTAAATATTCCTCCCAAGGCTTTATCTTTAGTTCAGGTTTTGCATCGAGTGCTTCTATGAATAACCTGGCAAGTTGAATATTTGTTATACCCAACTTCACAAACTAACCAAGGTTTGCCTTGATAAAATCAGGGGATTATTTTTAGTTTTATACTTCAGAGCTTTTTGTCTCTCTTCATACTCTTCATAACATTCTCTTGGAGTTCTATAACCAATGGCAGAGTGAATCCTCTCATTATTGTAAAAGTTTACCCATTCTTTTAGTTTCTCTGCACATTCTTCAAAGGTATCAAATTCAAACCTCTGAGTAAATTCAAAATGTATTATTGAGTGAAAAGATTCGATGTAAGCATTTTCTTGAGGCGTAGCTAAGTGAATATGCTCCTGCTGAATTCCTATAGAGGAAAGGTATTCTCTAATAAGGGTAGATATAAATTGACAGCCATTGTCACAACGAATCCTTAATTTAATGTTTGCAAGAGAAATAAATTTTAAAGTTCTCAGAATAATGTCATCAAAAAATGGGTACTTGACAAATTTTATATGTTTTTAGTTGTAAAAACTTTAATATAATAGGAGATGAAATTAATTTTTTCCTATGTTTAATATTTTATTTATAAAGCTTCTTTAAAGGAGGGAGTTAGCATACTATGAAAAGAAACAAAATTGGAGGGATAATCTTTACTATCTTTATTATTGTAGTTATCGCTGTATCAATTATTCAGAGTAATAGGGGCAAAGTTAGCGTTGAAGAAGAGGTAACAATTGGGAAGGGGAATAATATTTCTCTCATCGAGTTAGAGGGAACAATTGCTGGAAGTAGTAGTTTAATGGGGGATGGAATAATTTCTCCCCAAGAAGTTGAATCACTTTTAAATGAGGCAAAAAAAGATTCGTCATCTGCTCTTATTATTTCAATTAATAGTCCTGGTGGGAGTGTTGAGCCCACTCAGGAGATTTATAATTCAATAGAAAGATTCAAAGAGAAGAGTGGTAAAAAAGTATATGTCTGGATGAAGGAAGTTGCAGCCTCTGGTGGATATTATTTATCATGTGGTGCTGATAAAATTGTAGCTATGCCAACTACACTTACAGGGAGCATTGGAGTAATAATGAATCTTGTTAACTCTGAAGAATTACTAAAAAAGATTGGTGTGTCCCTCTATACAATAAAGAGTGGAAAATACAAAGATATGGGCTCTATTTCTCGCCCCCTAACTAATGAAGAAAGAGCCATTTTTCAAAACATTATTGATGAATCGTATAACCAGTTTCTTAAAGTGGTTTCAGAAGGCAGAAATATTCCTTTAGACCAGCTAAAAAATCTTGCGCAGGGTCAAGTATTTACTGGAATTAAAGCAAAAGAAGTTGGATTAATAGACGAAATAGGAGATTTAGAAGATACAATTGCTCTTGTTAAAAAGGACTTAAACTTAAAAGGTGAACCAAAGATTATCACTCATAAAAGAAGGGT
>JAGPKI010000016.1:4624-18574 GCA_018054005.1 Caldisericia bacterium | reverse complement strand
ATTAGTTTTGTGCCTAAAGAAAGCGGTAGAAATTTAAAAGCAAATATCTTATCAACTGGTGCAGCAATAAAGCCAACAAATACAAATTGAAGTATTTGAAAGAGAGACTGGATTCTTTTGTAAATAAGCCCTAATCCACCCATAATAAATCCTATACCATAAGCACTTGCTAGCGAAAGAACAAGGAGAGGAACAATTGTCAAAAGATCAAGGTGTAAAAATTTACCTGTTGTAACCATCATAAGTAAGAGAAATGGAACAGTCCAAAAAACATTTAGTATCAAATCAGATATAACAATAAATATAGAAATAGTTCCAAAGCCAAATGGAGACATATAAAGCTGTTCTAATGTACCAGTCTGTGCTTCTTCCATTAATCCCCATGATAATGTGCTATATCCACTTATTGCGTAAGTCCAAACAAAGAATCCCACAATAATACCCTCAATAGTATTTGAAAAAGTTGTAGCTTGACTACCAATCATATACTTAGACCCAAGAAATATTGCTAAAAAGATTAAATAAATAGTTATTATTGAAGAGAAAAAATTTAAAGGATATCTTAAAATTAGTTTTAGTCTTTTTACAAAAATCGTACTAAAAAGATTCCATTGATTTTTCATTTTTGCACAAGTTTTAAATATATATCTTCAAAATCAGGTTCAATCCTCGTAATACTTAGAAGTTTCGCATTATTGTCCTTAAGAGTTTCAAGTAATTTATAAATAATCATAAAATCATTCAGCTCAATAATTATTTCAGTTTTTGAACTGTTCTCAGTATATTTTGTTCCTAATGAGATTTTTTGAAACTCTTCTTTTACCTTGTTATCAATTCTACCCTCTATTTCAAACTTATAAGCATTCACTTTAAAAAAATCTTTAAGTGAATCTAACTTTTCATCTGCTACAATCTTTCCTTTATTAATTACAATTACTCTTTCACAAACATTTTCTATAACTCTCATATTGTGTGAACTGAGGAGTATGGTCCTTCCTTTATTTACCATTTCATTTTTTAAAAGGTTTTGAACTTCATGAGTTGATTCTACATCAAGTCCAAGAGTTGGTTCATCAAGAAGAATTATTTCAGTATCTTTTATTAGTGCACAAGCTATAGCAAGCTTTTGCTGCATACCTCGAGAAAGAAAGCGAGCCTCAGTGTTTGTTTTTTCTTTTAGTTTGAAAATATTAATTAACTCATTTATTTGATCCTTTCGATATTTATATGAGTAGCCCATTAGCCCTGCAAAAAATATAAGGTTTTCCTTGACTGTGAGTCTCCAGTAAATATTACGATTACCCTCAAGAACACTTGTGATTTTATTGTAGGCAAAATATGGGTTTTTTGTTACATCTATTCCGTCTATCCAAATTTTTCCTGATGAAGGATTTATTAAACAGCATAAAGATTTTATCGTCGTGGTCTTTCCAGCACCATTTGGTCCTAAAAGCCCTACAATTTCAGCATCATTAATACTAAATGAAATATCATCTATTGCTCGAACTTCAGTTTTACCCTTGTAAATTTTTACTAATTTTTCACATCTAAGCATGTTTATTGATTTTTCAAAATATTATATCACATTTACCTTTAAAAAATTAATTAAATTCATTTATAGTGCTGAATTACTCGAGTTCAAAGATTAAATAATTAAATAAGTTCACAGTAATGAAATACAGAAATATTGACAAAACTAATCAAAATATAGATAATTGCAATGAAATATTACAGGCGCCTGTAGCTCAGTTGGATAGAGCATCTGCCTTCTAAGCAGGTGGCCGTGGGTTCGAGTCCCGCCAGGCGCACATGTTTACTAATTTAAATTTGGTGAGTGTAGCTCAGCTGGTTAGAGCACTGGACTGTGGATCCAGTTGTCGGGGGTTCGAATCCCCTCACTCACCCCAATTAATCGAAGTAATTTTAATATTGTATTATAAATCAAAAAAGGGAAAGTATGAAAAAGATTCTTTTAAGAGTGCTTATTCCAATTTTAGTAATCGTTCTAATAATAGAATATTTAGGATTTATTCCAGGGATTTCTAATTTATTTGGATAAAATAAACCGAAAGACCTTGGAGTCAAATACACTTTAGCAGATCTCGAAAGCGCAAAGAAGAAAATCAATTTTAAATTTACAGAACTTAATAGTAATTTGCCACCGAAAGATAGCATAATATTTAATGGTAAAACTACAATTAAACACAACTTTCCTCACAGGAATTAACTGCCATAGCAAGACATATTAAATGGAATTATTTACCATTAAAAAATATCACTATAAAAATAGACAAGATGGTTACATGGTAACTTCATTAAATCTATACGGAGATAAAATAATGGATGCTTTAAGCGCTTATAATATAACTTCATCAACTTCCCTAATCCCCCTGGTCATTGCTCGAAATAGTTTATGGAGCAGAAGGCAATAAAGAAGTTCAACAATTTTACTCAACTATTGATAAAGCTTCTAAGTTCTTGGTTTCAAATCCTTCATTCTATACACAAAAGGAAAAGCTAAAATAGTTAATAATAAAATTACTGAATTTCAAATTGAATCAGTCTATCTTAGTAAACTAAATATAACAGGAACTGTAAACAACTTTAAAGAATCTAAAAAAACTTTATAGATGAAATTATTACAAAAACACCCAATCTTTATATAAGATCTCTTTCTTTTAAAGATATGAAATTAAACTTTGATGGGACTTTACCAGAGAGAATATCTTATTCTCCTTAAATTTTAAGGATAATTGAGTAAGAACATGGACTTCAATTTTGAAAATTATACATCTTTTTTTAATTAATATTCTCTTTTCCTAATTAAGAAAATACTAATCGCGGTTATTCCGGTTATACCGCATAGAAAGGCAATTAATCTTGCACCATCATTAACAAAGTAAAAACCATCAATAAAGAATACGTAAAGTCCATATATAAGTAGTAAAATTGTACTTATAAGAGTAATCTTTGCCATAAATTTTCTCATTTTTCCATTTAAGATAATAGTAAGAACCATAAGACATGTAATAAGTAATACTAATGCTGGGTTTTCCCATGAATATCTATAAAGACCACCAAGAAGTAAACCAAAAAAATAGCAAGTGGGATACATATAGCAATAAAAATTCGTTCTTTCCTAATTTTTGTAGTATCTTTTTTGACTTGTCCGCATCTTGAAGTTACTTTAGTGGTAGCAAATTTTGCAACTTCTTCATAATTATCATTTGTGCAATAAAGAACCATAACCTGTCTCCAGGAATTTCTTAAAACTACTACATGGTTGCGTGGAAAAAGAACTACCTTAAATACATTTTTCCAATTTACACTAACCATTTGTCGAGAAGCAGAGATTAATCCAGTTCCTACTGTGCCAGGTCGATGCGAAGAAATTCCAAAAATAATTAAGAGAGTGTTAACAAAGGCATTTTTTCTCTTTGTAGTTCCCTTGTATGAAACTGAAGCCTCTTTCTGGTCTATTTTAAAATGCGATTCAAAATGGTTTCTATAAATTAACCATAGCAAGAATATAGATAGAAGCAGAAAAATACAAAGGAAAATAAGAGCATACTTATAATCAGAAGTATTCGTGATATATCCTTTTCTTCGAAGCGAGTATTCATTCCAAAATATAATAATTAATATGATTAAAAATGGAATCCCCAATACTTTAAAAATATCGAGAACAATAAAACGATTGTAAAGTGGAACTTTAAAATCCCACTCAATAACTTTAGGTGGAGTATATTCGTTTTTGTGACTTAAAGGATTTTCAGTTTCCACATTAATGCCTCCTTTTGTTTATTTTTGCAATACACTCTTTTTAGTATTTTTTGATACACAATTATTTATAGTTTTATTAAAAAACTATAAATGTAAAATCCTAAAAACTTTTAACTTAAGAGTGAATTTTTAAAAAAACCTTTCTTAATTCGGCAAGCACAAGTACAATAATTGATACTATAATAATCTCTATCCAATTTTGAAAGTTTAGTGGAACTGAATTAAAAAGTATTCTTGATAAAGGTCCATAAAGAGCAGGTAAAAGTAGAGCAAACGACAGGCATTGCGCTAATAGCATATTCTTGTTGGATAAAACTCCAATCTTTAAAAGAAATTCATTCTGAGAACGAGCAGATAATGCTCTTAAAAGCTCGATCACTACTATTCCAGCAAAACACATTGTTACAGCAAATGCGTAATTTTCTATGGAATAATTTCTTATATAAATCAAAAGAGCTCCAAAAGAAATAAATATAGCTTGAAGAATTATGCCAATCAGAAAACTTCTATTCATTATGTCGTTGTCTTTTGCTTTTCTTGGAAACATTACATTTGCTTCCGCTTTTTCAAATCCAAGAGCCAATGCTGGAAAACTATCAGTTAATAGGTTCAACCATAATAAATGTAACGGCCCAAGTGGCATTTTAAGGGATAGAATCATTGAACTTACAATTAGAAAAATTTCTCCAAAATTGCAGGATAAAAGAAAGAATATTGTTTTCTTTATATTATCATAAATGACTCTTCCCTCTTCGATTGCATTTACAATTGTAGCAAAATTATCATCAAGAAGGACTAAATCTGAGACCTCTCTTGCTAAATCTGTCCCTCTCTTACCCATGGCGACCCCGATATCAGCTTTTCTTAGTGCTGGTGCATCATTTACGCCATCCCCTGTCATAGCTACTACTTCTCCCATATCTTTGAGAATAGTTACAATTCTATATTTATCTTCTGGGTTTATTCTTGCAAAAACATTTGCTTTTTTTAAAACTTCTTTAAGTTCCAAATCATTCATCTTTTCTAAATCTGCATGGGAGTAAGCCATATTAGTATTATCAATCAGTCCCAGCTCTCTTGCATAAGCTTTAGCTGTTTCTATATGATCTCCAGTTAGCATTATTACTCTTATACCTGCTTTTTTACAGGTTTCTATAGCATTAAAAACTTCCTTTCTTATTGGATCCCTAATAGCAATAAGCCCCAAGAATGTTAGATTATCTTCAGTATAATCATTGTTTACTTCTTTAAATGCTGCTGCAAGCACTCTAAAGCCTTTGCTGCTAAGCTCTAAAACCTTTTTATCAAAATCACTTTTGAGTTCGGAAAAAGGGATTAGTTTTTCATTATATAAAACCATATTAGAGCTTTTTGCTACTTCTTCATACGCTCCTTTTGTGTAAAAATATTTTTTACCATTTATTTCATTTACTGTGCTCATCATTTTCCTTACTGAATCAAATGGTAACTCGTAAATTCTACTATTAAACCTTATATTTGAGAATTTTTCATCCAAGTCATTACAAATTTCAAGAAGTGCTACCTCTGTAGGATCACCTATTTGTCGGTCTCCTTCAATTATGGCATCATTATCAAAATAAGATACTTCTTTAATTTTGTTCAGTGTTCCATCTTGAAATAAACCATTATCAATGTCATATTCTTTTCCATCGCAGTAAATAGCTGAAACCTTCATTTTATTTTCAGTAATTGTTCCAGTTTTATCGGTGCAAATCACAGTGGTAGAACCAAGAGTCTCAACTGATGAAAGTCTTTTAACTACTGCATTACGTTTGCTCATTCTTCCTATACCTAATGATAAGACTATAGTTGTAACAGCTGGTAGACTTTCAGGAATTGCAGCAACTGCAAGTGAAACTGCAAAAATAAATGTATCTTGAATGGCTTTTAGTCCTGTTCCTGCATTTTTAAGATTTAGTGCAAATATGGCAATACAAATTATACCAAGGATAAGTGAAAGCCTTTTTGAAAATGAATCTAACTTTTTTTCAAGAGGAGTCTTTTCAAGTTCTATATTTTGAGTTAATGAAGCAATTTTACCTAATTCAGTATCTTTACCAATTTTAACTACTATACCTTTTCCTCTTCCAAAGGTTACTATAGTGCCCATAAAAGCCATATTAATCATATCTCCAATACTATTTATCTCGTTCTGTATAACTTCATCAGTTTTATCTATTGTTATAGATTCGCCAGTGAGTATCGATTCATCAATTTGAAGTCTAGCGCTTTCAATTATGCGTAAGTCTGCAGGAATCTTATCTCCTGAATCTAATATTACGATGTCTCCAACTGTAACTTCTTCTTGAGGAATTTCTTTTCTTTTTCCATCTCTTATAACTTTAGCAACTGGTGATACAAGCTCTTTTAAAGCTTTAACTGATTGATCAGCTCGATACTCCTGAACAAATCCAAGAATAGCATTTAATACGACAACAAAAAGTATTGCAATACTCTCAACTGTATCTCCAATGAAAAAAGAAACTATAGAAGCAACTATTAAAATTATTATTAAAATACTTTGAAATTGAGATATAAATATACTAAAGGGAGATTTCCCCTTCTCTTCACTAATTTTATTTGGACCATACTTTTTAAGTCTCTTTTTTGCTTCTTCTTCAGATAAACCAAGCTCAATATTGGTTGAAAGTTTTTCTGCTGTCTCTATGCCTGATAGCTTATAGAATAGATCCATATGATTTTCTCCTTTATTATTTCTTAGAAAAGCTCTAATGCTTTCTTTATGGCTTTATCTTCTTTTGGATTACTGCTTTCAGCAAGATCAGAAAATGGTATATCAGGAGTTAAGCCATTCTTATTTAAGTCATACATATTAGGGGTTAAATATTTCTGTATGGTTAATTTTATAGCTCCTTTTGAAAAGGGTGAATAGAAAATTTTTTGTATAGTAGCTTTTCCGTAAGTTCTCTCGCCTAATATTTTACCAACATTATTGTCTCTAATAGCACCAGCTAATACTTCTGAAGCTGACGCTGAATTTTTGTTAACTATTACTACTATGGGAATATTTATTGGATTTGTATTGTATATATAAAGAGGTCTTGGCTCATTATTACGATCCTGGACATAGAGAAAAATAGAACCATCCTTTAAAAACCTCTTTGCTATATTTTCAGTAACTTCTAATATACCGCCTCCATTATTCCTAAGATCTAAAATTAATCCTTTAGGCTGATTTTTAATTACTGAATCAAGAACTTTATTAAATTCTTCATCAGTATCCATATTAAAAGAATATATCTTTATGTATGCTACATCGGAATTAATCATCATTCCTGAGACAGTCTCAATTTCTACCTTTTCTCTTTTTAATTCAACATCTTTTGTTGTATCATTTTTGGAAATTGTTAAAATAACTGAGGTGTTTTCAGGACCTCTTATTAATGCTGAAACACTTTCAAGGTCTTTTCCTTGAACATCTGTTCCATTTACCTTAATTATCTCTGAATTTTCTTCCAATCCAGCTCTTTTGGCTGGTGAATTATCCAAAACTCTGATTATAACGATTTTTTCATCAATGCTTGATATTATTATTCCTATTCCAACGTAATTGCTTGAAATTTGTGTTTCAAAAGATTTAAGTTCATCCTGAGTTAAATAACTACTAAATGGGTCACCTAATGAATCTACTACTCCCTTGGCAATTGTTTCATCATTAACCTTCTCCAAATAATTATTTCTTACAGTAGAAATTGAAAATCTTGTGATTGGCAAATCATTAAACCCATAACGATATATTGCTGTTCCATAACCAAGCACGAAAATCAAAATACAAACTATAAATATCAGTATATTTTTTTTAATACAATATTTCACTTAATTATTCCTTTTTATAAAATAACATACCAATAATACAATAAGTGTAAATTTAGGTCAAATAGAAATTGTTTAATTATTAGTTATGGTAAGAAATTTAGAGGGTCTGTAGGATCACCATTTATTCTTACCTCGAAATGAAGGTGAGGAGAAGTTGACCATCCTGTTGAGCCTACACTACCAATAATACTTCCCTGGTTAACATATTGGTCAATTTGTACACTATAAGACCTCATATGTCCATATAAAGTAGAGTGTTTTTCATCGTGCTGTATAATGACGGTATTACCATATCCACCAAGCCAATCTGCATATATAATATATCCACTTTGAACTGCTTTAATGGGGGTACCATATGAAGCATCTATATCGATTCCTGTATGCATTCTATAAACACCAAATATTGGGTGAAGTCTCATCCCAAAACCAGAACCTTTTGTTATAGTTCCATTTACAGGCCAAATTAATGGTCCCATAGGGGTTTGTTTGAATTTACTTTTCCTAATCTCTTCTTCTTTTCTTTTTATCAATTCTTGTATTTCTCTTTCAGTTCTTTCTTGTGCTTCAATAAGTGAATCCAGCTCTTTTTTTGATGTTTCTAACTTATATGCAAGCTTAGATATCTGGTTTTCTTTCTTCTTCTCAAGATTACTTAATTCTTCACTTTTCTTTTTTTTCTCGTCTACTAAAACTGATAATCTTATTTGGTTATCGACTTGTTCTTCAAGAAGAATTGATTTTTTTTCTTTATTATTTTTAAGTCCATTTATGTAACTTTTATCAGCTGATATAAGGAACTGAAGATAAATGCTTTTATCCATTATTTCATTGAATGATTTTGAAGAAAAAATAAATGCAGAATAGTTAAGAGTGTAATTCTTATATAGAGTAAATAAGATTTTGTTTAATTGTTCCTCGCCTGTTTTAATGGAATTGTCAAGAATTTCTATTTCTTTTAAGCATTTCGTATACGATAATTTTAATTTTTCTTCTTCATTTGATAATTGTTCTAACTCTTTACTAATTAGTGAAATTTGATTCTCAAGGATATTTAATTCATCTAATGCACTATCTTTCTTCTTTTTTTGGTCTTCTATTAATGCGTTAATTTCTTTTATTGCACTATTTATTCGTTCTGTTTCCTTTTTCTTCTCTTCGATTTTATTTGTAAGGTCCTCTATTTCATCGACTGAGAAAACTCTATTAAAAGGTTGCATAGAAAACATAGTAAAAATTAAAATTATAACAATTACTACTTTTTTCATTTAAGATATTTTCTTACAGAAATAGCTGATGCAGCTATACCACCCATTAAGCCTATTATTAAAATGCTTGCACATATAAATATCAGTATTCTCAAATTATCAAACTCTATTGGTACATAAAATATAAAACTTCTATAAATTTTATCTACTTCCTTGGATACAGGAAACATAAGCAAGGAAGATATTATTGCGCCTATTAAACCATAAAAACCACCTAAAAATAGAAACGGATTTCTTACGTATGCCCTTGACGATCCAATCAATTGCATTATTTCAATCTCTTTTCTAAAAGAATAAATAGCAAGATTTGTAGCTGATGAAATCATAAAAATAAAACCTGTAAAGAAAAAAATAATTATCGAAATCGATACAATAGTAACTATTCTTACCATACTCGAATAAGAATTAGCAATATCTGAAACATCGTTAATTGATTCAATCTGGGGAAATTTTTCAATCTCTTCAATTATATAATTTATCTCTTTTGAATTTTTTGGAGTAATTCTTATAGAGGGTGGAATGGAGCTTGTTTCAAGTGTATCTAAATCTTCGAAATTTTGCTTTAGTTCTTCTAATGCTTTCTCTGGCGATATATATACTATTTCCTTAATTTGAGGAAGAGATTTTACCCTTAAAACTACTTCATTAACTTGCTCTTCAGTTGCATCATTTCTAAAAAAAGCTGTAACTTTTAACCTATTCCCAATAGAAGCTACTGCGTAATTACCGTAAACTGAAACAAGAAGTGTAACACCAAGTGATAGAAGCGCAATTGTTGAAATAATGATACATCCGAGACTCATTATACCATTTCTCTTAAAACTGATAATAGCTTCTTTAAGCTCTCTCTTTAAATCAATAAAAAATCTCATCTATTTTTTTACCCTTTTCCATTACAATATTACGTTTTTTAAGCTTTTTTACAATATCTTCATTATGAGTTGCCATAATAATGGTTGACCCCATTTTGTTTATATCTAAAAAAAGGTCCATTAATTCAAATGATGTTTTCCAATCAAGATTGCCAGTTGGTTCATCAGCAAACAAAATGATTGGATTGTTAACAATTGCTCTTGCTATCGCAACTCTCTGTTGTTCGCCTCCAGAAAGTTCTTTTGGAAATAATTTTACTTTATCTTTAAGTCCAACAACATTTAAAACTTCATAAGTTTTTTTACTAATATAAGAATCTGGATAACCAAGCATTTCAAGGGCAAATGAAACATTCTCAAATACAGTTTTATAATCAATAAGTTTAAAGTCTTGAAAAACTACTCCCAATTCTCTTCTTACAAGATAACCTTTTGATTTTGGAATCGTTGTTATTTCTTTGCCTGAAATAAAAAGTTTTCCGTTGTCTGGTTCTTCTTGTTTCGACAAAAGTCTTATTAAAGTAGTCTTACCTGCACCAGATTTACCAGTGATAAATACAAATTCTCCTCTGTCAACTGACAAACTTATATGATTTACAGCTGTAACATTTGGTGGATAAGACTTAATAATATCCATTGCTATAAGTAATTTAGTGTTTATATCAGAAATCACTTTTAAAACCCTCCCCAATGATCTCATCAATGCTTCCAATCATAATAAAAGCTTTGGGATCCAAATAATAAATATTTTCTTTAAAACTTGTGATTTGAGATCGTGAAAAAGCACACAATATTATCTTTTTATCTTTTTCAGTGTAGCCTCCATAACCTTTTAAAATAGTGACACCTCTACCCATATCATTAAGAATATATTTACGCACTTTTTCTTCTTCGTCTGTTATTATTAATGCTGCTTTAGCTGAAGATATACCTTCTTGAACTGTATCTACAACTCTTCCGAGCACAAACAAAGCCAAAAGTGGTAATAATGCAAGTTCTGCATTTTTAAATATAAATGCAGTTAAAACTATTACGCTTGCATCTACAAAAAAAACAATTTGACCAAAAGAAAAATGTGTATAAGAAAATATAACCTGGGCAAAAAGGTCAGTTCCACCAAGAGAACCTCGAGACCTAAAAACTAAACCAATACCAAGTCCCGATAATACTCCCCCATAAATTGATGCAAGTAATAAATTATCTGTTAATGGAAGATAATTTAGAATCTTCATAAATAAATCTATTGCTAATCCATTTAAGACGAGAGTTAATGCTGTTCTTAATAAAATATTTTTATCTAATTTAAAAAAAGCAAGTATAAATATAGGTATATTAAAGAGAATATATAGAATACCAGCAGGCATTCCTGTAAGATGATATAAAATTGTAGCTATCCCAGCTATACCACCAAGGTTTAACTTGTTTGGAACAAGAAAAGCTGCATATCCGAAAGCATCTACAAGACTTCCAAAAATTATACCTAAAAGCCTTATAAACGACTTTCTTTTACTATAAGAGGAAAAATTCATTCTAAAATTTAATTATTACTGTTTTTGTTGCAGCGTCCCAATCAACTTGAGATTTAAATGCTTCAGAAATAAACCTAACTGGAACCATGACTCTTTCATTTTGAATGATAGGTGGTGAATCAAGAAAAACTTCATTACCATTAAAGTTTGCACTGTTAACTCCAATGGTCAAAACTATCTTTTCAAGTCGAAGGGTTATAATTACTTTTTTTTCAGTAGATATCCAATTTACATCTGCTCCAAATATATCTGCAATTGCGCGAACCGGAACCATCACTCTTCCATTATAAACAATCGGTGGAACATCTAAGGTAAAGTTTATTCCATTAAATGATGCAATTTTACTATCAACTTTTAAAATAATTTTATTTTTTAGCGGTGGGCTATAAAAGAAAACCCTAACAACAATCTTTTTATTGCCAAGAGAGTCACTTGTAGTAAAAACAAGCTGATTAACTTCACCTTCTACTTTATACTTTACAGTAAATGTGCCATCAACCTTTAACTCTACAGGCGAATTGTTGAAAGTAAGAATTGCATCTGGATCAGTTTTACCAGAAATAGTGATTTCTTCGATATTTACTAAAAGAGGTATATTATCAACGTTTATTTGAGGAGGAGTTGTGTCTCTTATTATCGTTAAAACATCACTTCTTTTATTTT
The DNA here is from genome assembly GCA_018054005.1 of Caldisericia bacterium. Lineage (GTDB taxonomy): Bacteria > Caldisericota > Caldisericia > UBA6126 > JAGPKI01 > JAGPKI01. The sequence continues at coordinate 6,604 of JAGPKI010000016.1, read as the reverse complement.
CGTATGCATCCCATACAGAAATTTCAAATGTATTTGTTCCTTCTTTAAGATTGGCATTATACCAGAATATACCGTCTTCAATGTCAACAGGAACTTTTTGTCCATTTATTGAAGCAAAACAACCTGGTTTAGTTTCGCAAAGAATGAATACTCTATTCTCTCTCGTTAAAAGATTATTTTCTGGAGTTAGAATTTTCAATGATGGTGGCTCTTTAGATATCTCTTGTACAATATAAACTTTAACTATTACACTGGCTTCACCGGCATTACTTCTTATCTTTATTTCTCCGTTATAACTTGAGTTTGGAGCAACAAGAGTTGTCACTATAGTAACGGTAACTTCAGTGTTGCCATAAAATTTTTGAGGATTTACTTTTATCCATGGATTTAAAGAACTTATTTCACCTTGAAGTTCTCCCTTTCCACTATTTATAATATTAAACTTTAATGAAGGTGTATCTCCAAAATTTATATTTCCAAAATCAAGAGTAGGAGTATCAATTGATAACACAGGCCCTGCTTCAATCTTAAAAATTTCTATTGAATAATCCGCTACATTAAACGGAATGTCAGACAATGATGAATTTTTTAGATATGAGGATAAAAATTTAAAATTGCATTTACCTGGAAATTTTCCTTTAAAAATTATTGTAAAGAGGGTTCCATTTCCTGTTACACCATTACTTTTTCCGAGAAGTGCTGATGCTATAAGAATTTCTCCTTTAACAGAATCTATCGTATTTTTAAATACAGTTTCTTTTCCTGTGCTATTTAGAAAATCTCCTTCACTTACCTCTAAAAGAACAAGCTTAGTCTCGTCATAATCTAAACTAATTGAATAACCAAAAAGATCGGATACATCACTAATTTTAATATACAATTTAAAGGTAGTATCTATTTCGTACTTATTAGAATCAGATTCAAAAAACAGAAGAGTGCTATTATTTCCAATTGCTAAATTGGAAAAAGTAATTAAAATTACAAATACTAAAGCAACAGATAAAAGGCATTTCTTCATTATACATCTCCAAAAGATGAATTTTAATGCTTTAGTGTAACTCTTCCTCTAAAGTTAAGGCTTGGTCACCCTTTTTTCTAAATAATTCAAGCATTTTATTAGCTGATTTCGATATTTTATATACTTCTTCTTCAATCGAGTTATAAATACGATTTCTAAAAATATAACCTTCTTCAGGGGCTGATAACAAACCTATGAGGAACCCTACAGCAGTTCCAGTCACAAAACCACTTAAAAAATTTTTACTCATAAATTATTAACCACCTTCAAAAATAACTTTTGTTATAGTAACTTTAGCTTTAAAGTACTTGTCAAATATATAAGCAAAAATTAAAGCAATTGCAACAAATATTCCACCAAACAATAAACTTTTTATTTCATTTCCTCTACCTAAAAATAATCCAAAAATAAGTAAAATTAGTGGTAAAATAAAAGTTACAAATGTACTTATAAATAATTTGTAGTTTTCTATATAAATCTCAACAACATCGTTTTCTTTTACTGGAATATTTAAATCTGACAATAATAACTTATTTTTAAGTTCACAGCCTTCACATTTAAAATTACATTTTTCTGCATCCTCTATTATCTCAACTAATGCTTTGTCTATAATTATTTTTCGTATTATAGCTTGTTTAGTCATATTAACCTCATAAATATAAACCCCACTCAGGCGTGGCAAGTAGATTTTCTGAACCTGCATCAAACAGGTGAGAACTCGATTAATGCTTCGGGTTCTTCTTTAGAAGAGCCACTCCACACTAAAATTTGTCCTCGTTTTTTCAGTGTTGGTTCAAACCTACTTTATTGCTCACCACCATCGTAGGGTATAACAATATTATAAGCATTTCAATTGTAAATACAAATTTTTATGGATTTTAGTTCATTAAAAATTGATATTTACGTTTGTAAAATCCTATATATACAATTTAGATTTTAATTAATTATATTCATTGAATTAA
>JAGPKI010000016.1:0-4524 GCA_018054005.1 Caldisericia bacterium | reverse complement strand
TAATTAATTATATTCATTGAATTAACAAACTTTTAAATTAAGACATTCTTTATGGAAATATTTATGATAACAATGAGAAAACCATTAATAATACAAAGCAGCAATTGAAGGTTTGTTCCAGCCCTTAATTAAGTGTATTAGTTCTTCTTTATGAAAGCATCTGGTATTTAGATAAGACGCATTTTTTATCTTGTTCCACTTCCTAAGGCGAATTATTATAGATGGCTGAAAGAAGAAAGAGAAAATAGATATAAAGTTTTTCCCTCAAAGAAAAGAATAAGAGAGATTGTTGTTCCTTTCTCCGTTAAGTGATACTTAATAGTTTTAAAAAGTAAAAAGTTATTAAGCCTCTATTAAAAAATACCTTGTAAAAAAGTAAAAATTTCTTATTTATTTTAATCTATAAAGGAGAAATAATATGGGTAAAGTATATCATTTGGGACTTACAAAGAAAAAAATAAGGAATACTTCTTATGCAATTCTTACGGGAGATCCTGGAAGAGTTTCAAATATAGCAGAAAGATTCTCTAAGAATTATGGGGAAATAGCGTACAACAGAGAATTTAGAACTTTTCTTGTTGAATATTCAAAGGTACCTATTGTTATAATTTCCACTGGTATTGGTGGCTCTTCAGCTTCAATTGTTATGGACGAATTAGCTACAATCGGAGTTAAAACATTTATTCGTATTGGTACTTCTGGTTCCATTCAGGATTATATAAAAGCTGGGGATGTAATAATAACTACTGGTTCTGTTAGACTTGATGGAGCCTCCCTTCATTATGCTCCTATTGAATACCCAGCAATTGCAAACTATGAGGTAATTAATGCATTAGTTAATGCAGCGAAAACAATAAAAGTAAAATTTTTCACAGGAATAACAGTATCAACTGCTACATTTTATCCAGGACAAGAAAGATATGATTCTTTCTCGAGCTATGTAATTAATAATTTAAAAGGTTCTAAAGATGAATGGAAAAAGTTAAATGCTCTTAATTATGAGATGGAATCTGCAACTATACTTACTCTTGCTAATGTTTTTGGCTTAAAAGCAGGGTGTGTTACTGGTGTAGTAGCAGAGAGAGAAATAAATGAAAAAATTACTCGTAATGCTCTTATACAAGGAGAAGAAAACAGTATAAAAGTGGGAGTGGAAGCAATAAAGAACCTTATAGCTTTATAACTTTACAAAGAACCGATTATGTAAATACTTCAGGTAGAAATCTTAAAAAATATAAAGACTTAAAGCTTGCCAAATATATTATCAATTGGCTTAGATATTTAAATAGATAACTTTTTAACAATTCAGAAAAATCCTAAACTTAGGAATTTAACACTTAAAAAAGCTCTAAAATCCTTCTTAAAAAACTTAATCTAATAGATTAAAATTAATCTATGTAGGGAGGTCTAGAGGTATCTTCTTCTTTATACTTGCAGTATTACCAGCAAGATCTTGAGCGGTAAATCTTATCCAGAAATTATCTTCGGTAAAAGGAATATTAAATGAAAATGAGCCGTCATCTTTGACATTTTCAAGTATTAGATTTTCATTGTCTATCTCATAATAAAGAAATACTCCTAATGAAAGATTATTCTCAGTAATTTTACCATATGCATGGATCGTGTTCTCGTTTGGATTTTTCTCAATTTTAATTTCCAATTTCGGTGCTACTCTATCAATTATAACTTTCGAACCTCTTCCAGAGACCCAATTTGATGGTTCCCTGAAGTCTTTATCGATAGGTAATAGATACGACTTAAATGTATATGTGCCATCAGGAAGGTCGTTTCCATTTACATAACCATCAAAAGGTACTCTAAAAAAACCTGAGCCGTATCTTTCTCTACCATAAGTTAATACTCCAATATGGTTCTTTCCTTCTGCATCAAATAGGTCAACCTCAACACCGTCTACTATATTTGGCGAAAGGAAGTAAAAATAGTTATAGTCACCGGAATTATCATTATTAGGTGAAACCGCCACAGTTGGGTATGTATAGCTAAGTAAAACATAATCCATTTCTTTAAATTCTCCGTAATAAAACATAGCTTCTAAGTGCATTTTATCATTATCATCATAATTTACCCTGAGGCTAAATTCATTATAACCTTTTAAAAGCTTATTTTCAGATTCAATATTTAATGTCACATTAATTAATTTTTCCTCATCAGGAGAAAGAGTAAAACTATTTGGCTCAATCGATACAGAAACTCCATCTACATTAAGAGAATCTAAAGAGATATTAATATTTGATTGTTTATCTCCCTTGTTTTTAAGAGTGAATGTTGCTTCTTTTTTAGAGTCTTTTTGAATATCTTTAAATGATAAACTTACGGGATCACTAACAATATAACCTCTTGAAGAATTTAGTAGGTTCATTCTACCAGCGCCTTGCAAATAAATAGAATATGGTTTATTAGTAGAGGGGTCTATGAGCTTTTCAGAATAATTAGTAAGGAGAGATTTAATCTCCCTTGGAGTCCAATCAGGATGAAGTTGCTTCATTAATGCTGCTCCACCAGATACATGAGGTGCTGACATACTCGTTCCACTTGCATATGAATATGAATCACCAGGAGCAGAAGATAACACATTATATCCAGGGGCAGTTAAATCTGGTTTAAGATTTAAGTCTGGGGTGGGACCTTCTGCAGAAAATGATGCCATTAGGCCGAGATTATGGTATTTTCCAAATTTTATCTGAATCTTTGGAGTGTTTTTTTCTTTTATTATTTTTAATAGTTTTTCACCATCTTCTTTGCTTATTGCAAGCATAGGAATATAGCTATCACTTTCCCCGAGTGTGCCACCAAATAACCCTGAAACATTATTATAAACAATAGCTACTGCTGCTCCTGCATTCTTTGCATTTAAATTCTTTTCCTTAAATGATAAGTCTCCTCTTTTTATAAGAACAGCTTTCCCGGTTACATCTAAACCTTCATAATCCGATATATTACCAATACCAGGAATTGCAACTAACTCAAACTCTTCACCTTCCGGAAGAGGTGGTGAATAAACCATTATATTACCAAATATACTAATCTTTTCACCATCAAGCAATACATCAAAGCCACTTTTCTCGGACTCATCAGATGCTGCAACAGAGATTACATCTTTACCACTACTTGGTGACGATATTGGAAACCTATTATAATCCGCATCTCTTTCTCCATCGTTTCCAGCTGAAGCAACAACTATAACTCCAGCCTTGGCTGCATTATCGCATGCAAGTGACAGTGGGTCCTCTGTCCAACCGTAATATTTTCCAAGACTTAGATTAATTACATCGCACTTATCAGCGACTGATCTGTCAAGGGCAGCAAGTATGGCATCTCCTCCTGTGGTTTTTCTAGCATTAGAGAATACTTTATATGCCATCAAGCTCGCATCAGGAGCTACACCTTTTGGTACAGGATTGCCTGAAGCAATTCCCGCTTCACCTATTCCAGCTATAATTCCAGAAACATGTGTTCCATGAAAAGATATTGAGGAATCATAAGGTATATCGTTCATTTCTGAAAAGTCATAACCGCCTTTAACTTTATAGTTCGGTCCTATTCCACCTCCAAGATCTCCATGCCAATAATCGATTCCTGTATCAATAACTCCTACCAATGTACCTTTCCCCGTTATAGGGTTTCCATCTTTATCTTTTAATTCCCATACTTCTGGAGCATGAACAGCAGGTATTGAAAACTCTCTATGGAGGTAATATTCATTGACTCCATAAATCTTTTCCACTTCTCTGTTTTCCTTAAGTTTTTTTAGGTCAAAAGCTGTAGTTTCTATAGCATAACCGTTAAATACATTAAAATATTCATATTTTATTTTTGTTCTCGAAAGATTTTTATTAACAAAAGATGAAAAGTATTTATGTTCTTTAATTAAATTATTTTTTGCTAAAGCAATTCTATCTAATCCATCTTTTGAAGCTCTGTAATGAGCATATGTAGAAAGTGGATCAGATTTAAGTTCAACAATAACATCGTTAACAGGTAATTCTGTAAATCTCTCCATTATTACGGGAGAAATTATCAAGTTTTTATTGCTGTTGGTATTTATAGCTGCTACTGGTAGAGAATAGCCAAGCAATACAATCAACAGTAAGGATATGAGAAGTTTTATTGATAACTTAAAATTCATTTTTACCTCACTTTTTCTTTAAATACAGTTTATATAAAATATAATCTTAAAGGTTAAAAATTACAATGAAAATTTTTGCTATAGCTGATATACATATTGAAGGAAAAAACAAAAGAATAGCTTATGATCTTCCTTCTAAGCTTAAAGAACGTCTTAAATCTTTAAGTAATGACGCAGTTTTAATTATATTGGGCGATATAACCCCATATATTTCATCATTACATAATTACTTGTTACTATTTAAAGGTCTGCCAATAAAAAAGCTTTTCGTAGCAGGTAATCATGATATCTGGGTAGAAAAGGGAGGTAATTCTTATATTAAATACTTAAACCTTCTTAAAGATGCAGTTTTAAGTGCAGGTTTTCACTATTTAGAC